>JAAWJE010000005.1 GCA_022796725.1 Clostridia bacterium
AGTTAAATCTAACATGTTTAACTGCTTACTTAACGATAATTTACTATTGGAAGTTGCTGGAAATATTACAAATGTGTAATATTTTATGAAATTACCCTGTTTATTTTTAAAAGTTATCCACATTTTTTATTATTTTTTCCACATTCTTATTGACTTTTATTTATTCTTTTTGATATTATATGTAATATTTCTACAAAAAAAATGAAAGGGACGAAAAAAATGGCTCAAGATTTAAATGAACTTTTAAATAATGTAAAATTATTAATGAATGACGCAATTAGTGGAATATCTTATCAGACTTGGATAGAGCCTTTAGAAATATCTAGTATGAATGATGATACTATTGTTTTAGTTGCACCTTCAGCATTTCATATTGATCAAGTTAGAAGATATATTGATCCTGTTGATAATGCTTTTAAGTTTCTTACTCATAAAGGTCATAAGATTACTTTTATTACTCAAGATGATATGGAAAAAGGTAATTCTTCTAATTTAAATAATGTAGGTGAAATTATAACTCCTATAAATTCTAACCTTAATCCAAAATATACTTTTGAATCATTTGTTATAGGTGATAATAATAGATTTGCTCATGCTGCTGCTTTTGCTGTTTCAGAAGCACCTGGTACTTCTTACAATCCTTTATTTATTCATGGAGGAGTGGGAATAGGTAAAACTCATCTTATGCATGCAATAGGTCATGAAATTTTATCAAGAAATTCTGATAAAAGAGTTGTTTATGTTACATCTGAAAAGTTTACTAATGAATTTATTAATAGTATAAAAGATAATAAAAATGAACAGTTTAGACAAAAGTATAGAAATATAGATGTTTTATTGATAGATGATATTCAATTTATTGCTGGAAAAGAGGGAATACAAGAAGAGTTTTTCCATACTTTTAATACTATTTATGAGAATAAAGGTCAAATTGTTATTACTAGTGATAAACCTCCTAAAGATATTAACCCTTTAAGTGAACGCTTAAAATCAAGATTTGATTGGGGATTATTAGTTGATATTTCTTCTGCTAATTACGAAACTAGATTAGCTATTTTAAGGAAAAAAGTTCAGTTAGAAAACATTGTTATTGATGATATTATTCTTTCTAATATTGCAACTAAAGTCGATTCAAATATTAGAGAATTAGAGGGAACTTTAAATAAAATAGTTGCTCAGGCATCTTTAACACATAGTCCTATCACTTTTGAATTAGCTGAAAAAGCAATTAATGATGTTATTTCTCAAAGGGAAAAAATTGTTTCTTCTAGTTATATTAAAGAAACTGTTTCTAAATATTTTAATATTTCAGTTAAAGATTTAGATAGTGCTAAACGTTCTAGTGATTTAGCTTATCCTAGACAAATAGCAATGTATTTATGTCGAGAAATTGCTGATATTCCTTATAAAAAAATAGGAGATGATTTTGGTAAAAGAGACCATTCAACTGTTATGCATGCTTGTGATAAAATATCAAACGATATAAAACAAAAAGATGAAACTAGATTGATTGTGGAAAGTGTGAAAAACATTATTTTAAATCCAAATCAAACTTAAATTTATATTTTATAATAGTTACATTGTATTTATATAAATATATGTTTTCTAAATTTTTGTTTTATTACGTTTCTATTATATTTAGATTTTGTAATATATTAAAGAGTTATACACATTTGATTGTGTATAACTTGTTGATAACATGTTTATAATTATTTATTCACATCCTAAAATGGAAACTGTGGAAAATATAAATAGTTATCCACTAGGTTATCAACATTAAAAGTATTTAGGGATGTAATAGTTTTAGGTACTTTTCCACATTTTCCACAGACCTACTACTACTACTACTAAAAATATTAATTTTATATAAAGGAGTCGTTAAAAATGAAATTTGTTTGTGAAAAAGAAAAATTGATTAAAGCTATTAATTCCGTAGTAAAGGGAGTTTCTTCAAGAACTACAATGCCTATATTAGAAGGTATTCTTATTCAAACTAATAATCAAGAGATAAAACTAACTACATACGATTTAGAGTTAGGTATAGAATATATAATAGAATGTAATGTTGAGGAACAGGGAAATACAGTTGTTAATGCTACAATGTTTAGTGAAATTATTAGGAGATTACCTGATTCTGATATAAGTATTACTTTAAATGAAAAAGATTTATTAGTTATAGAATGTGAGGGTTCTTTATATAAGTTATCTACCATGAATCCTTTAGAATTTCCAGAGTTACCTACTATAGATATAGAGAATTCTGTAGAACTAGACCAAAATACATTAAAAAATATGATACGAAAAACTATTTTTGCAGTAAGCGTAGAGGAAAATAGACCTATTTTTACAGGGTGCTTATTTGAAATACAAAATAATAAAATAAATGTAGTTGCTGTGGATGGATTTAGATTAGGTTTTAAAAGTAATTTTTTAGAGAGTAGTTCTAATAATTTTAATGCTGTAATTCCAGGTAAAACTCTAAATGAAGTTAATAAAATTATTTCAGATTCATTTGATAAGATTAAAATGAGTATATCTAAAAATCAAGCATTATTTGAAATGGAAAATTGTAAAATTGTAACTAGATTATTAGATGGAGAATTTTTGAAATATGATAATGTTATTCCAAAAACTTGGGAAACAAGAATTAGAGTAAATAAAAAAGATTTACAAGAATGTTTTGAAAGAATTAGTCTAATTTCTATGTCATCAATAGAAAAAGAAAGAAAGTATCCTGTAAAAGTTTCAATAGAGATAGGAAAAGTAATTATTTCTTGCACAAATCAAGCAGGTGATGCAAAAGAGGAAATATTGGTTTCTACAGAAGGAAAAAATGTAGAAGCTGGTTTTAATCCAAAATATTTTTTAGATGCATTAAAAGTAATTGATGATGAAGAAATATTTATAGATTTTGGTACTAGTATATCGCCTTGTATTATAAGATCAGTTGATGAAGATAGTTCTTATAAATATATGATATTACCTATAAAAATACAAGATTAAAAAAGAAGAATAAGGAAAGAAAAATGTACATAAATAAATTATGGTTAACTAATTTTAGAAATTATAATAAACAAAAAATAGAATTTAGTAAAGGTATAAATATATTTTATGGAGATAATGCACAAGGAAAAACTAATATAATAGAAGCAATTTATTTGTCTAGTATTGGAAAGTCTTTTAGGGCAAAAAAAGATATTGAATTAGTAAATATTAAAAATCAACAATTTGCAATAATAGATACAGAATTTGAAAAGAAAGATAGAAATGGAAAAATTAAATTAGAAATAAAAGATAAAAAAAATATATATATTAATAATGTAAAGGCAAAAAAAGTAAGTGAAATTTTAGGTAATATTAATATAGTATTATTTAGTCCTGATGATATAAATCTTTTTAAAGGAGGACCTTCAAAAAGAAGAAAGATTTTAGATATAATGATTGGACAATTAAGACCAATATATATATATAATCTTAATTTATATTTAAAAACTATAGAACAAAGAAATAATTATTTAAGATTAATTAAATATGAGAATAAATCTGAAGATTTATTAGATATATGGGATGAAAAATTAGCAGAATATGCTGATAAAATATATAAATATAGAAAAGAATATATGCAAAGAATACAAAAAAGAATAGTTGATATTCACAAAAAAATTACTCAAGATAATGAGATAATAAAAATTAATTATATTTCTGATTATACAAATAAAATTGAATTTTTAGAAAAATTAAAAAATGATAGAAAAAACGATATTTTAAGAGGATATACAGGAAAAGGAATTCATAGAGATGATTTTATTGTTTTTTTAAATGAAAAACCTTTAAGTATATATGGTTCTCAAGGACAGCATAGGACTGTTTTATTATCTTTAAAAATTACAGAATTAAATATTATATATGATGAAATAAATGAATATCCAATATTATTATTAGATGATTTTATGTCTGAGTTAGATAGTAAAAGAAGAAAAAGTTTATTAAAAAATATAGAAAATATACAAGTAATAATTACTTGCACAGAAAAATTAAATTTAGAAGAGAAAGAAACAAAAACATTTTATGTTGAGAATGGAAATATAAATGTAGAATAATTAAAATTAAAAAAATAAAAAAAAATATTGATTTTTTTAATTTTTTAATATAAGATAGAGAAAGTGAAAAATTAAAGATGTAAAAGAATTGGTATTTGGCTAGGCGTTCGAGAAAAAATAAAGATTAAGGATTTTCTTTCGAAGAACAACAACGTTAAATGGCAATTATTTTATATCGTTGGAGGGAAAAATGGAAAAATTCGAACATGAGTACAACGCAGAACAAATACAAGTCTTAGATGGATTAGAACATGTAAGAAAAAGACCAGGAATGTACATAGGAAGTGTTTCTGTTAGAGGATTACATCATTGTGTTTATGAAATAGTAGATAATGCTGTTGATGAGGCATTAGCAGGATATTGTAAAGAAATATATATTACTATTGAACCTGGAAATATTATTTGTGTAGAGGATGATGGTAGAGGAATTCCTGTTGATATACATCAAAAAACAAAAATTTCCGCAGCTGAAACGGTATATACACAATTAAATGCTGGAGGAAAATTTGGTGGAGATAGTGGATATAAAGTATCTGGAGGTCTTCATGGAGTTGGTGCTTCAGTTGTTAATGCTTTATCAGAATGGACAGAGGTAACTATTGAAAGAGATGGTGGAATTTTTCAAATGAAATTTGAAAGAGGAAAAACAGTAAAATCTCTTGAAAAAATAGGAAATTCTAATAAAACAGGTACAAAAGTTAGATTTTTAGCAGATAATACTATTTTTGAAACTCTTGAATATGAATATGAAGTATTAGAAAAAAGATTTAGGGAAATGGCATTTTTAACAAAGGGTTTAAAAATTACAATAGAAGATAAAAGAGAAGGAAAAGAGCAAAAAGCAGAGTTTTGTTTTGAAGGTGGATTAAATTCTTTTGTAGAATACTTAAATCAAAATAAAGATAAAATAAATCAATTACCAATATATATTGAAAAAGAAGGAGAAGTACCTTTAGAGGTTGCTATTCAATATACAACAGCTTATTCAGAAAATATTTATACATTTGTAAATAATATAAATACTATTGAAGGTGGAACACATCTAGAAGGTTTTAAAAGAGCTGTAACAAAAGCTTTTAATGATTATGCAAGAAATCATGGTATTTTAAAAGAAAAAGATTCAAATCTTCAAGGTGAGGATATCCGTGAAGGTATGACAGCTGTTATTTCTGTTAAAGTAAAAGAACCTCAATTTGAAGGACAAACTAAAACAAAATTAGGAAATAGTAATGTAACAGGAGTTGTTGCAAATGCAGTAACAGAAGCATTATCTAATTTTTTAGAGGAAAATCCAAATGTAGCAAAAGCAGTTTTAGAGAAATGTATAAGTGCAGCAAGAGCAAGAGAAGCCGCAAGAAAAGCTCGTGAATTAGTAAGAAAGAAAAATTCATTAGAAGGTTCAACCTTACCAGGAAAATTAGCAGATTGTAGTAGTAAAAATCCAGAAGAATGTGAGGTTTTCATTGTCGAGGGAGATTCAGCAGGAGGAAGTGCTAAACAAGGAAGAGAAAGAAGCTTTCAAGCAATTCTACCTCTTTGGGGTAAAATGTTAAATGTAGAAAAATCAAGAGCAGATAAAATATATGGAAATGATAAATTACAACCAGTTATTTTAGCTGTTGGAGCAGGAATTGGAGCAGATTTTGATATTACAAAAATTAGATATGGAAAAGTAATTATAATGGCAGACGCCGATGTCGATGGTGCACACATTAGAACTCTATTATTAACATTTTTCTTTAGATATATGAGACCATTAATAGAAAATGGAAATGTATATCTTGCACAACCACCATTATATAAAATATCCAAAAAAGGTATGGAGGATATTTACTGCTATACAGATGAAGATATGGAAAAAGCTTATAAAGAATTAGAAGAAAAAGGAATTACAAGAGAACAATTAGGATTACAAAGATATAAAGGTTTAGGAGAAATGAATCCAGATCAGTTATGGGAAACAACAATGGATCCAGAAAGAAGAATATTAGTAAAAGTAACAATGGAAGATGCAATGAAGGCAGACCAGATATTTACTCTTTTAATGGGTGATGAGATTGAACCAAGAAGAGAATTTATTGTAAAGAACTCAAAATTTGTTAAGAATTTAGATATATAAAAAAATTTTAGAGGTACAGTTTAATTGTACCTCTAAAATTTTATGTAAAAAAGTAAAGCTAATATTAATCTACAGCTAAAACTATTATGCATAAATACTCAACTAATATATATTACTATATAAATAATCAATTTTCCACACATAATAATCAGTTGCTAGGCCATAAAAACACTTTTAATAACCATATTCATCCTTATGGATAAAGGACTAATAACAATCATTAAGAAATATAAATATGACCGTATCTCAAATATATTACCTATAATTTAACCATATATCAAAAATATTAAAAATAATCATAAAGAAAATCTAAAATATAAAAAATATAGCTTGCATACAAATAATATATTCTTATCGCCGGCATAATATAATCCTAAAAATAGAACCATAATATACCTTTGCTCGAATAATATAAAACCTAACAAAATCTTATATTACTCTTTGAATCAACTAATATTAACCTTACGATATTATTATAGTCAAAATAAAAAAAAATATACAAAAAAATTAAAAAGTATTGACAAAATTAAAAAAAATGGTACAATATGAGTAATTTTTAGTCAAAAAATTTTAAATCAATTAAATTTTATTAAATCAAAAAATTTATATATCTAAAAAATTCCAATTTTAAACAAGGAGAAAAAATGAAAAATTTAAAATCTATTCAAGAATGGTTGCCATTTTCTAAAATTTTTAATAAGGGGGTGGTAAAACTAAAAGATGAGTCCTACGTAAAAATATTAAAAATTATTCCAATAAATTATAGTTTAAAATCCGAAATAGAAAAAGAAGCAATTTTAAATTCTTATAAAATTTTTTTAAAAACTTGTAATTTTAATATCCAAATATTAATTCAATCAAATAAAGAAGATTTAAATCAAATAATATCTAAAATAAATAATCAAATAAAAAATGAAAAAGAAGAAAAAATAAAAAAAATATCAAATAATTATATTAATTATATAAAAGAAATTAATTATAATAGAAAATCAACAGCAAGAAGATTTTTTATTATAATAAAAATAAATAATAAAAAAGGTGAAGAAAATATAAAACAAGAATTAGAAGAAAATTTCTTAAAAATTAAAGAAAACTTAGAAAGATGCGGAAATAGAGTAGAAGAGATAGAAACAAAAGAAGAAACCAGAGAAATTTTATTTTCTTTTTATAACAAGAGATTGAGTCAAATGTAAATTTAATTACAAAATAAATAAGATTAATTTAGAAATAATTAATTAAAAAATATTTTTAAAATATGAAAGGAAAAAATATGAAACAAAAAGAGGAAAGGGAATTAGAAAAAGGAAATTTCAAAGATATAGACTATATAAGTCCATCATATATAGATAAAAGAAATCCAAAATACATTGAAATAGATGGAATTAAATATTCAGGATTATTAATAATTAATTATAATAGAGAACAGAATGAATTAATTTTAAAAAATTTAATTGATATAAATATAAACATAAATATTTCCATGTTTTATGAAAAAAAAGATAATTTTAAAGCAATTAGAGAATTAACATTTTATATTGGAAATTCAGGAGCAGAAATAAAAGAAAATATAAATAAAAATAGAGAAGACATTGAATTAATTTCTTTCACACATAATGATGCACAATATATAAGAAAAGAAATGCAAATAAATAATGAAGAATTATATAATATTTATATCTATATAGAATTATATTCTGAGGAAGAAAAAGAATTAGAATATTTATTAAACAAAGTAGAAGGAATAATTCAAAGTCAAGGAATGCAAACAAGAAGGGCATATTTTAGACAAGAACAATGCTTTTTATCTTGTACACCAATAATGAAAAATTCAGAATACATAAAAGAAGTTTCTAGAAGAAATATTTTAACATCAGGTTTACTTTCAACATATCCGTTTATATCATCATCAATCTTTGATAAAAATGGAATTTTTATAGGAACAAATATGAATAATAATTCACCTGTTTTCATTGATAAATATGACAGAGAAAAATATAAAAATTCTAATATGTGTATATTTGGGACAAGTGGAGCAGGAAAATCCTTTTATACTAAATTATTAATAATAAGAAATAGAATTATAGGAATAGAACAATATGTAATAGATCCAGAAAGAGAATATCAAAAATTATGTAATGAATTAAAAGGAGTGTTATTAAAGATAGGTCCTGCTTCAAAAACATATATAAATATTTTTGATATAAGACAGGAAAGTATAGAAGAAAATGAAAAAGGATATCTTGCAACTAAAATAGGAAAATTAATAGGATTTTTCAACTTAGTATTTGGTGATATAAATGAAGAAGAAAAGGGAATATTAGAAAATAAAATAATTGAATGTTATAAAAATAAAGGTATAAATTTTAATGATGAAACCTTATATAAAAGAGAAAAGGGCAGAAAGATTTTTAAAGGAAACAAAGACATGCCTAAATTAGAAGATTTATATAATATATTTGATGATACTGATAAAACCCAAAAAATATTTAAAATAAAATTATTTCCATTTATAAAAGGATCACTAAAATTCTTTAATAATTACACAAATATAAAAATTAATAACAAGCTAATAGTTGCAGATATATATGAATTAGGTGAAGAAAATATAAAATATGGAATGTATATTTTTACTGAATTATTTTGGGATAAAATTAAATTAAATAGAAATAAAAGAAAGGCAATTTATTTGGACGAAATTTGGAGATTAATAGGTGTAACTTCAAATAAATATGTGGCAAGTTTTATATATAAAATTTTTAAAACGATAAGAAAATATGGTGGTAGTGCAACTGCTATAACACAAGATATATCAGATTTATTTAGTCTAGAAAAAGGTATATATGGGAAAAGTATATTAAATAATTCAAGTATAAAAACATTTTTTTCATTAGAAGAAGAAAATATAAAAATATTAAGTGAAAATACAAATTTATCTGAAATGGAAAAGATAGAAATAAAGGGATTAAAAAAAGGAGAAACTTTAATGTTTATTGGAGATAATCATATTTTAGTAAAAATAGAAGCAGATGAATTTGAAAAAGAATTAATTGAATAGAGTTTAAATAGGAGATTGCATTAAATGTAATTAATAAAATTAAAGAGGGAAAATTTAAAATAAATCGGTGTAGGGGAGATTAGTAATCGCCCGCACTCTAAAGAAACAATAAAAAATATTATTAAATTCTAAAAAAAGAAAGAAGGAAATATAATGAATCAAATATTAGAAAATGATTTAAAAAACGAATTAAAAGAAAATACAATAGATAATAAAATAGAAACAAAACAAAATAATTTTTTAGGAAATATTTTAGGAAAAACAATAAATACGGCAATAGACACAGGATTAAGAATAATACTTCCAAATTCAATAGAAGATGGTGTAATAGATATAAAAAATTCATTATTTAATGATGGATTAAAAGAAGCTATAAAAAGTGCAATAAATTCAGCCATTAATTTAGGAAAAAGTGCAATAGGAATAGTAACAGGGAAATTCGAAAATGTTTCTCAAGCATATAATGCAGTTAAAAGTGGAGGACTTTTAGATAGTACATCTAAAGCATTAGATAGTGCTATAAAATCAGCAAATAAAAATGGAATGATAAAAGATGGAACTGCAAAATTTATTAAAAAAGGAAAAAATGCTTTAAAAGAATGTATTTCTAGTAATATAGAAAAAACTTTTATGGAGCAAATAGATAGTATAGAAAAAATAGGAAAATACATTAATAATTGGAATAAATGCTTAGAAATAAAAGACGTTAAAGGAATGGAAAGAGAATATAAAAAAATACAACAAAAATTAGATTCAGTTATGCCATTAGAACAGACATTAAATGAAGTAGAAGTAATTTCTAATATACAAACATTAATAAAAAACAAAGGAGGGATAGAAAATTTATCGTTTGAAGAAATAGAATTAGCAAAGAAATTAGTATAATAACAAAAGAAAAAAATTAAAGTTTTTCACTTGCATATTTTTTGTTGTTTTAGTATAATACAAGAGAATAAAAAACAACGAAAAATATATAGGGAAAAGAGGATTTTAAATGGATAGACCAGAAGAAACAATAATTGAAAGAGATATTGAAAAAGAAATGAGAACGGCATACATTGATTATGCAATGAGCGTAATTGTAGCACGTGCTTTACCAGATGTTAGAGATGGTTTAAAACCAGTACATAGAAGAATTTTGTATTCTATGCATGAAGATGGAATTACCTCAGACAAGCCATATAGAAAATCAGCAAATACAGTAGGTTCTGTACTAGGAAGATACCATCCACATGGAGATGCAGCAGTATATGATGCAATGGTAAGAATGGCACAAACCTTCTCATTAAGATATCCATTAATAGATGGACATGGAAACTTTGGTTCAGTAGATGGAGATCCACCAGCCGCAATGAGGTACACAGAAGCAAGAATGTCAAAAATTGCAAATTATATGATGGCAGATATAGAAAAAAATACAGTAAATTTTGTACCAAACTATGATGATAGATTACAAGAACCGAATGTATTACCAACAAAATTACCAGCATTATTATTAAATGGTTCATCAGGAATAGCAGTAGGGATGGCAACAAACATACCACCACACAACTTAATTGAGGTAGTAAATGGAATAGATGCAATGATTGATAATCCTGAAATAACAAACGAAGAATTAATGCAATATATAAAAGGACCAGATTTTCCAACAGGAGCAACAATATTAGGAAAAGAAGGTATAAAAGAAGCATATACTACAGGGCGTGGAAAAATAATTATGAGAGCAGAAGCTGAAATAGAGGAGATGTCTGGAAATAGACAGAGAATAATTGTAACATCTTTGCCATATCAAGTAAACAAAGCACGTCTACACCAAAATATAGATCAACTTGCTAGAGATAAAAAAATAGAAGGAATATCAGCAATAAGAGATGAATCTGATAGAACAGCCAATACTAGATTAGTAATAGAATTAAAAAGAGATGCAAATGCACAAGTAGTATTAAATAGATTATATAAATATACACAAATGCAAGATACGTTTGGTGTTATAACATTAGCATTAGTTAATGGAGAACCAAAAATATTAACTTTAAGAGAATGTATTTATTATTTCTTAGAACATAGAAAAGAAGTAATAATTAGGAGAACGAAATTTGAACTTGAAAAGGCAGAAGCAAGAGCACACATATTAGAAGGTTTAAGAATAGCTATTAATAATATTGATGAAGTTATAAAGATAATTAGAGAATCTTATGATGATGCTAAAGAAAAATTAATGGAAAGATTTAAATTATCAGAAATACAGGCACAAGCAATTCTAGACATGAGATTAAAAACATTACAAGGTTTACAAATAGAAAAAATAGAAGAAGAATATAGCGAATTGATGAAGTTAATTAAACATTTAAAAGAAATACTTGCAAATGAATACTTAGTATATCAAATAATAAAAGAGGAATGCGAAGAACTAAAAAATAAATATGGAGATGAAAGAAAGACAAAAATAGTGGCAGCTGCAGGAGAATTTATTGATGAAGATTTAATAAAAGAAGAACAAACAGTAATAGCATTAACACATTTTGGATATATTAAACGTATGCCTATAAATACATATAAGAGTCAAAGAAGAGGAGGAAAAGGAATTACAGGTATTGCAACTCGTGAAGAAGATTTTGTTAAGAATATATTTACAGCGTCAACACATGATACAATATTATTCTTTACAAATAAAGGAAAGCTATATAGATTAAAGGGATATGAAATACCTGAAGCAGGAAGAACAGCAAAGGGAACAGCAATAGTTAATTTATTAAGTTTAGACCCAGGAGAAAAAGTATCCGCAATTATTCCTATACAAAACTTTGCTGATGGAAAATACCTATTAATGTCAACAAAGAGAGGAATCATAAAAAAGACACCACTTACGGAGTATGATTCATCTAGAAGGACAGGATTACAAGGAATTACACTAAAAGATGATGATGAATTAATTTCAGTAAGATTAACAGATGGAGAAGATAATGTAGTTTTAGTTACACAAAATGGTCAATGTATTACATTTAATGAAAAAGATGTAAGACCAATGGGAAGAGTATCACAAGGGGTAATAGGAATAAAACTAGATTCAGATGATGTTGTGATAGGAATGGAATCAATAATAACAGGAAGTAAAGCAACATTATTAACAATAACTGAAAATGGATTCGGAAAAAGAACAGAACTTGATGAATACAGAGTACAAATAAGAGGCGGAAAAGGAGTAACAACATATAAAATTACTCCAAAGACAGGAAAAGTAGTAGGAATAAAAATTACAGATGGTAATGAAGATGTAATGTTAATAACTGATACAGGAATAGTTATAAGATTAAAGGTTTCTGAAGTTAGTGTTTTAGGACGTTCAACACAAGGGGTTACATTAATAAGGACAAATGATGGAGGAAAAGTAGTAAGTTTTGAAATAGTAGAACCAGAAGAGGAAATAAAAGAAGATTTAGAAGAAGTGGAGATAGAAAACAATTCTATTGAAGAATAAAAAATAAAAATAGACAGAGATGTCTATTTTTATTTTTTCAAAAAACAGTAAATTAGAAAATATAAATAATAAAACAAAATATGAATAAAGAAAATAAAAATAACTAAAAGTTAAATATAATATTAAAATAACATAAACTTAATAATTAAAAATAAATAAAACAAAAATATAAAAAAATAAAATAATTAAAAAGTAAAAAAGAAAATAATAAAAAAATTAAAGTAAAAATAAAAAGGGGTAAAAGAAAAAACAAATAAATAATAAAAAGGAAATAGAAATTATAAATAAAAAGAAAAACAAAAATAAATAATAAAATAAATTATATTTAGGATATAAAAATTTTAAAGATGCAAATATAGAGAAACGGAAAAAGTAAAAAAACAAGTAATAGAAAGTTATAAAAAGATAGATTGAAATAAGAAAGAAATCAGTAAAAAAGAAAAGACGAAAAAAGTAGAAAAATGAGATTTGAAAAAAGTTAAAACTAGAAAATCAAAACCGCTAAAAACTCCTATTATCAATAAGTTAATAAAATTCTAGAGCAAAATTGGAAGGAAGAATAAAAATAGAATTGGAGGTATAGAGATAGGTATAAAATTATAGTCGAAATCAGATAGAGTTATAAATGAATGCATTATGAAGAAAAAGGATTAA
>JAAWJE010000006.1 GCA_022796725.1 Clostridia bacterium
TAGTTATTTATTATAAAAAATATAACATCTTATACACAGAAATCCATATTTTATGTTTAAAAATCCTGTGGATTATTTAAAAATCTAATAAAATTTTTATAAAAAAATATCAAAAAATCCCAAAATATAGGGATTTTTCCTTTTTTGTAACAAAAATGAGATAAAAAAAAGCTTGACAGATATAATCTTAATACTATAATGAACCTACTTTAAACAAGATAATAAATAAAAATAATATAGATAAAGGGGAATAGAAAGTGGAAGCAGAAACAATAGATGAAATCAAAAAAGTAGAAGATGTTAAATTAGAAATAAAAAATAATAATGAAGTAAAGAGTTCTAATATTGGGTTAGAAGCTGTTAAATCTAGTATTGAATCTAATAAAGAAATAGATACAATTGCCAAAAAAACAAAACATAATTATTCAAATGAAGAATTTAATGAAAAAACTATATTAGTAAAATCAATAAAAGAAATTGAAAATTGTGAAGAAAAAGTTTTAGATATAAATTCTAATATTATAGAGAACATATCTTTACAAAACTTATCAAATAAGAAAAAAGTATCTGTAAAAGAGGAAATGTTTAAATTAGATAGTAAAATTACTTACGAATATAATAAAACAATAGGAGAATTAGACTTTTCAAAAATAAGAGGATATAAAGTTGAGGATGGAAATAGAACAATATCATTTTTATTTTATGAGAATGATTTTTATGCAGTTAATAGGGTAAATTTTAAAGATGGATACATGTATTCAGAAAAACGAGATATAATTCCAATTTCAGAAAATCTAAATAATATAATAAGAAAAATACCAAATGTTGCAAAAGCGAGAAATATTTTAAATATAAAAAATATAGAAGCTAGAATATATGATATGACAGAATATATTTTATTATTAGAAAGAGAAAAAATTAGAGTAATAAAAGTAAGTGAAAATGGGGAACTTTCAGAAATGCAATATTCTGAATATCCAGTAGATAGAAAAAGACTAAAATTTACAGTTGAGAAATTATCTATTGCTGAAAAGGAGAAAAATAAAGAAGAAAACAATATAAAAAATAGATTAAATATTTTTAGAAAATCTATAAGAAAACATCTTGTAAATCCTATTAGAATAGCACTTATAAAAATGGGCATTATTAATGATGTTAAATTACTTACAGATGGAAAAAGAAGTGTATTTGAAAAGAAAATGTAATTATATGAAATTTTATAAAATAAGCTGTAGAAAATAATATTTTTTCTATGGCTTATTTTATTTATTAACTATAAAAATATTCTAATTTAGTTAATTTCCTTGTATTTTATGTCATTTGGGTATATAATTTTTGCATTATGAGAGGAGTGAAAATATGAAAATAAGTAAAGAAGAAGTTATTCATATTGCAAAACTTGCTTGTTTAAATATTCCTGAAGACAAAATAGAAAACTATAGAAAAAACTTAGAAGAAATTTTAGATTTTGCACAGATAGTAAATAAAGTTGATACAGAAGGAATGAAAGAAACAGTAGGGGTAAATGAGAGTTATAATGTTTTTAGAAAAGATGAAATTATAGATTATGGAGAGGCAGAAGAATTATTAAAAAATGCTCCAAGTCAAGACGAAGGAATGTTTAGAATACCAAAAGTTATAAATTAGGAGAAAAGATGAAATTAGGAATAGATATAGATGATACAATTTCAGATACTTATGAAGTTTTATTTAATATGGCGCAAAAATATACAATAGAGGAACTTAAAAGAGTAGGAGATATTAATAAAGAAAAGTGTTATACACATCACTATATAGAGTTTATTCATAAATGGAATGATCAAGAAAATAATGATTTTTGGAAAAAATATTATTTAGATATGATAAAGTTAGTAAAACCAAAGACTTGTGCAGTAGAATATTTGCGAAAGATTAATAAACAAAATGAAATATATCTTATTACATCAAGATTTAAAGAAGCAGAAGAATTAACAAAAGAATGGCTTGATAAATATAATATTCCTTACAAAAAGTTGATTTTTGCTGGAGAAAATAAATTGCAAGCTATGGAACAAAATAAAATAGATATATTTATTGATGATAGTTTTGAAAATTGTAAAACGATTTCAAAGCATGGAATAAAAACTTTTATGATGGATTCGAGAACTAATAGTTTAATTGATACTGAGAGTGAAGATTTTATTAGAGTATATTCTTGGCCACATGTATATTATGAGATAAATAAATTGAAAGAATAGGAGTGTTTATATGGATATTACAGAATTAACAGTACATGAGCTTATAGAGAAGCTAGATAAAAAAGAGCTAACATCAGAAGAAATAACAAAAAGTTATTTAGATAGAATAGAAGAGAAAGAAAAAGATGTACAAGCTTTTATTACTGTAACAAATAAAGAAACTGCAATAGAGAAGGCAAAAGAAGAAGATATAAAAATGAAGACAAATAGAACTCTATTACAAGGAATACCAGTTGGAATAAAAGATAATATGTGTACAAAGGGAGTTAAAACTACATGTGCATCAAAAATGTTAGAAAATTTTGTTTCACCTTATAATGCAACAGTAGTAGATAAAATAAATGATGCAGGTATGATTAGTCTTGGTAAACTAAATATGGATGAATTTGCAATGGGAAGTTCAACAGAATATTCATATTTTCATAAAACATATAATCCATGGGACTTAAAAAGAGTTCCTGGTGGATCATCTGGAGGTTCTGCTGCTGCTGTTGCTGCAAACTTAGTTCCTTGGGCACTTGGAAGTGATACAGGAGGAAGTATTCGTCAACCAGCTTCACTTTGCGGTGTAGTTGGACTTAAACCAACTTATGGTTTAGTATCAAGATATGGATTAGTTGCATTTGCTTCTTCATTAGATCAAATAGGACCTCTTACAAAAGATGTAACAGATTCAGCATTAATGCTTAACTTAATTGCAGGATGTGATAAAAAAGATTCAACATCAGCCAATATAGAGAAAAAAGATTATACTAAGTCATTAGTAAAAGATGTTAAAGGAATGAAAATAGGATTACCTAAGGAATTTCTAGGAGAAGGAATAAATGAAGAGGTTAAAAATGCAGTACTTGATGCTGCAAATAAATATAAAGAGTTAGGAGCAGAAGTTGAAGAATGTAGTTTAGACCTTGGAAACCAAGTTTTAGCTGTATATTATATTATTGCTTGTGCAGAAGCTAGTTCAAACTTAGGTAGATTTGATGGGATAAGATATGGATACAGAAGTGAAAACTATGATAATTTAAAAGATATTTATAAAAATTCAAGAAGTGAAGGATTTGGAGAAGAAGTTAAAAGAAGGATTATTCTTGGAACTTATGTATTATCTTCAGGATACTATGATGCTTATTATAAAAAAGCACAAAAAGTAAGAACTATTATAAGAGATAAATATAGTGAATTATTCAAAAATTATGATTTAATTTTAACACCAACTTCACCAACAGTAGCTTTTAAAGTAGGAGAAAAATCATCTAATCCACTTGAAATGTACTTAGAAGATATTTGTACTGTTCCTGTAAATATCGCAGGACTTCCTGGAATGAATATTCCATATACTTTAAATAAAGAAGGAATGCCAATAGGAATACAGTTAATAGGAAATTATTTTAAAGAAGAAGATATTTTTAAAGCTGCATATACATTAGAACAAGATATAAAATTTAGAGAAAAATATAAGCCAGAATTTAGAAAGTAAAACTAGGAAGGAGATTTATATGTCAAGAGAAGATTATGAAGTTGTAATAGGATTAGAGGTTCATTGCGAACTTTCAACAAAAACAAAAATATTCTGTTCATGTTCGACAGAGTTTGGTGGAACTCCAAATACTCATTGCTGTCCTATTTGTATGGCAATGCCAGGGACACTTCCTGTTTTAAATGAAAAAGTTGTTGAATATGCAGTAAAAGCTGGTCTTGCTACAAATTGTAGTATAGAAAAGAACAGCAAAAATGATAGAAAAAATTATTTTTATCCAGATAATCCAAAATCATACCAAATATCTCAATTTGATAAGCCACTTTGTTATGATGGATTTGTTACAATTGAAGATGAAAATGAGAATAAGAAAAAGATTAGAATAGAGAGAATACATATAGAAGAAGATGCGGGGAAATTAAATCATGATGCTTATGGAAGAGGAAGTTTTGTTGATTTGAATAGAGCAGGAGTTCCATTAATTGAAGTAGTATCAAAACCAGATTTAAGAAGTGCTTATGAAGTTGAAAGCTATATGAGAAAATTAAAATCAATATTTGAATATATAGGTGTTTCAGACTGTAAAATGGAACAAGGTTCTTTAAGAGCAGATGTAAATGTTTCTATAAGAAAAAAAGGTTCTGAAGAACTTGGAACAAGAACAGAAATGAAGAATATGAATTCATTTAAGTCAATAGTAAGAGCAATTGAATATGAAGTAGATAGACAAATAGAAGTTGTCGAAAATGGAGAAGAAGTAACACAAGAGACTTTAAGATGGGATGATATTTCAGGAAAGACATTTTCTATGAGAGATAAAGAAGATGCACAAGATTATAGATATTTTCCAGAGCCAGATTTAGTTGCTATAAAACTTTCAGAAGAATATATTGAAAGCATAAGAAAAGCATTACCAGAACTTCCTGAAAGCAGAAAAAAAAGATATATGGAAGATATAGGTTTGACAGAAAAAGCAGCTAACTTTATTACATCTTCTAAGTATTATTCAAATATGTTTGATACAGCATCTGAGATTTCTAAAAATCCAAAGGCTGTAAGTAATTGGCTAATGTCAGATGTAGCAAGAATATTAAATGAAAAAGAATTAGAACCAGATAAAATTCCATTTACAGCAGAAGAACTTGCAGAATTAGTTATGCTAATTGATAAAGCTACTATAAGTAATAGTATAGGAAAAAAAGTATTAGAAGAATTATTTGAAAATCCAAAAATGCCATCTAAAATAATTGAAGAAAAAGGATGGATACAAATATCTGATGAAGGAGCAATAAAACAAGTTGTACTTAGAGTTTTAGAAAATAATAGTCAATCAGTTACAGATTATAAAGCTGGAAAAGATAAAGCATTAGGATTTTTAGTAGGACAAGCAATGAAAGAGACAAAAGGAAAGGCTAATCCACAGATGCTTAACAAAATGTTTATAGAAGAGTTAAAAAAATAAAAAAGTATAGTTTTAAAATAAAGTCAAGTTGTAAAAGAGTTTGTTTAATAACTTGACTTTACTTTTTATAATAAAAATCTCAATTAATATATAAACATTATTTTTGCAACATAGGGAATAATTTCATCTGGGTTGTACCAGTTTGATGCTGTTTTAGTACCATCTTGTCCATTAGGATTAGATAAATAAAAATTTCCTTTTGAGTCAATATCAAGTAATACCATATAATGTGATGCTTTTGTCCATTTATTTGCTTTATTGCTATTAACAGCTATCAAAACAGGACTATTTGATTTTAGATGTTTGGAAATTATTTCTAGATTTATATGTTTACTATCAAAATAAAATTCAGAACAGTTAATTCCTAAATTAATTAAGGAATTTTGTATTTCTGTTGAAGCTAAATGTGGGTAATATTTTTTTCTAAAATATTCTGGAGTTACATTTAATTTATATCCACTGCAAATGATAGCAAGAGAAGTAATACCACAACCATTTTCTCTCATAGTACCACCCCAATATGATTTTTCAGACCACGTAGCATTTTGATTTTGTTTATATTCAATATATGTTCTTTTATTATTTAATGTTGTAAATTTCGTTGTATATCCGTCAGAATTAGATATTTTCTTCTGACCTACAATGTTAATATTTGAATTCCTTATAAAAATAATATCATCTAAATGTATTTTTTTATTTAATGAGCCACTATTTAAGCTAGTTTTAAAAAAATATATAAATATTAAAAAAGATATAATTATTAATAAAAATTTTTTCCTAATATTTTTTTTCTTATTTCTTTGTATATTCATAAAAATCCTCCTAAATAAATCCCTATAAAATAATTTGGGATAATGTATTTAAGATTATTTTAGAAAAACAAAAAATTTGCTTCAATACAGTTAATGAAATCTTAAGAAAAAACAGTAAATCTTAATAAAATCTTAATAAAATATGCTTTATTATAAATAAAATCTTGATATAATATATCTATATAAAAATGGAGATGTTTTAATATGTATAATATATTAGTTTGTGATGATGATAAAGAAATTGTAAATGCTATTGAAATTTATCTTACAAGAGAAGGATATAATGTAATTAAGGCATATAATGGAGTAGAATGTATAAATATATTAAAAAATAAGCAAGTACAATTAATTATATTAGATGTAATGATGCCAATAATGGATGGAGTACAAACTTTAAAAATTATAAGGGAAACTGAATCAATTCCAGTAATAATGTTATCAGCAAAATCAGAAGATGAAGATAAAATAGAAGGATTAAACTTAGGTGCAGATGATTATGTAACAAAACCTTTTAATCCATTAGAACTAATTGCTAGAGTTAATTCAGGAATTAGAAGATATACAAAACTTGGTATGATAGAAATAAGTAATAATATATATCAAACAGGGGATTTAGTAATAGATGATGATTTAAAGAAAGTAATAGTAGAAGGAAAAGAAATTAAGTTTACTAAAACAGAATATAATATTCTAAAATTTCTTACGAAAAATAAGGGAAAAGTTTTTTCAATAGAAGAAATATATACAAATGTATGGGAAGAAGAAAGTTATAGTGCTGAAAATATAATTGCTGTACATATAAGACATATAAGAGAAAAAGTAGAAATAAATCCTAAAGACCCTAAATATTTAAAAGTAATATGGGGAATTGGATATAAGATTGAGAATATAAAATAAAAGGAAAAGAAATGATAAAAGAGAGTAAAGTTTTAAAAGTAATTAGCTATTTATTAATACCTATACTAATATTAATAATTGGATTAACATTTATTTATGAAATAAAAAAAGAGAATATTGAATATATAAATAATTATTTTAATTCTGATGAATTTGTAAAATATTATATAAACCAATTAAGAAATAATATGTCATATAATGCAAGTGATAATGAAGTAAAGGATAATAAGGGATATTATATACAATATAAAAAATATAAAGATGCAAAGATAAAGGAATATTATTATATAATTTTAATTAATAAATTGGCATTTACAAATGTAGAACTAACTGAAGACACAAATAGTGTAGAAGAAATTATTAATTATATAAAAAATAAGGAAAATTCAAAATATGTTAATATTGAAAAAGGAAAGATTAAATCAAATTCAGAAATAATAAATAAAAATGCAATTAAATATCTGAAAAATGAAGTAGAACTATATTCCTATTCAGATAGTAAAGATATGTATAAAATAGAAGGTAAAAATTATGTAGAGACACCTTCTATGGTGATTGATGTAAATAATAATTTATCAGTATATAGTTCTTATAAAGAAGAGCGTATATTAAATAATACACAAAAATTAATAATGGATTCATTTAATAAATTAAAGTTCTTAGATGACTATAGCTATATAATCATTCCAATAAGTAGTATTGTTTTAATAGGAATAATAATATATTTAATAATTTCAGTAGGATATACAAAAGGAGAAAAGCAGACTATATTAAATGATTTTGATAAATTACCAATTGAGATACTTGCTACAATTATAGTATTTATAGTGTCAAAAGTGCCAAATATAATTATAAATAATTTATATATATTTAACATCAAATTTCTTGTAACTATATTAATAACTACTTTTATTATAGTTTATATTATTATAGCTTTATTTATAAATACATTTATAAAAAGAATAAAGTCTAATACTCTTAAAAACACAAGTATATTATTTGTATTGGGAAAGTATTTAAAAAATAAATTAATTGAAATAATAAATATTATTAATAAGTCAGTAAATGAAAGTATAAAGATTATTGTTTTAGCTATTATATACTTGTTTACTATATTACAATTATATCTTAGTTTTGATTTTTTAGGAGTTATTATAGATATAATAATTACATTATTTATATGTATCATACTTATAAATAGAAATATAGCTCTTAAAAAAATTGAAAAACATTTAAAAGGTGTATGTAAAGGAAATCTATCAGATAAATTAGAAATTAAGGACTTTAAATTGAATTTAGAAAATATAGCTTTATATATTAATAACATTTCTAGCAGTTTTGAAAATGCACTAGGAAGAGAAATGAAAAGTGAGAGATTTAAGACTGAACTTATAACTAATGTATCACATGATATAAAAACACCTCTTACATCAATAATTAATTATATAGATTTACTTAAAAATGAAAATATAAATGATGAAAAAATAAAAAAATATATTAATATTTTAGATAATAAATCACAAAGATTAAAGAAACTTATTGAAGATTTAATTGAAGCATCAAGGGCATCTTCTGGAAATATTAAATTAAATTTAGAGAGAATAAATTTAGAAGAATTAGTAAATCAATCAGTGGGAGAATTTAAGGATAGATTTAATGAGAGTAAATTAACTATAATAAAGAGTATATCATCTGAAAATACTAATATACTTGCAGATAGTAGATATATGTATAGAATTATAGAAAATTTATTTATGAATATTACAAAATATGCAACACAATGTTCAAGAGTATATATAGATATGTTTAATATAGAAAATAATAAAATAAAAATAGAATTAAAAAATATTTCAAAAGAGAAGCTAAATATTTCGTCAGACGAACTTATGCAAAGATTTGTTAGAGGTGATAAGTCTAGAACGACGGAGGGAAGCGGACTACGGATTATCTATATCTAAAAGCCTTGCAGAACTTCAAAATGGAGAATTTAATATAAAAATAGATGGAGATTTATTTAAAGTAGAACTAATATTTAATATTTATTAATTTATATAAAGAAATATCGAAAGTGATAAAGAAAGCAAATTCCATCTTCTGATGGAAATTTGTTATTTTAAAAAATAAATTATTTATTAAATAATTGCATAAAAATTCCACTTAATTGATAAAATATTAAAAATAGTTTAGGTATTGAAAAAATAAATTATTAAATATATACTATGTCTGAATGTTTATAAAATGAAGGAGGAACTTTTATGGAAAAAAATGACGTCGAGAAGATGATAGACGATTTAGTTAAAAGAGCAAAAGTTGCATCAGAGGAATATATGAAATTAAATCAAGATCAAGTCAATGAGATTATTAAGAGAATGTCAATGGCTGGACTTGAAAATCACATGAAACTTGCAAAGATGGCTGTAGAAGAAACAAAAAGAGGAATTTATGAAGATAAAATAACTAAGAATATGTTTGCAACTGAGTATATTTATCATAGTATAAAGTATGATAAAACAGTAGGTGTTATAAATGAAAATACTGAAGAAGGATATATTGAGATTGCAGAGCCAATTGGAATTATTGCTGGTGTAACACCAGTTACTAACCCTACATCAACAACAATGTTTAAATCTATAATTGCAGCTAAAACAAGAAATGTAATTATATTTGGTTTTCATCCATCTGCTCAAAAGTCTAGTAGTGAAGCAGCAAGAATAGTAAGAGATGCTGCAGTTGCTGCTGGGGCACCAAAAGATTGTATATTATGGGTTGAAGAGCCATCAATTGAAGCGACAAGAGCATTAATGAATCATCCAGATGTTAATTTAATATTAGCAACTGGAGGAACAGGAATGGTTAAATCTGCATATTCATGTGGAAAACCAGCTCTTGGTGTTGGACCACGGAAATGTTCCTTGCTATATTGATAAAACAGCAGAACTTGAAACATCAGTAAATGATTTAGTAATGTCAAAATCATTTGATAATGGTATGATATGTGCTTCTGAACAAGCTGTTATTGTAGATAAAGAAATAACAAAAGATTTTGAAAGATTAGTAAAAGAGTCAAAATGTTATATAGTAAATAAAGAAGAAAAAGAAAAGTTATTAAAGTCAGTTTTTGAAAAAGATGATAATGGTGGTTATAAATTGAACTCAAAGATACCAGGACAAAGTCCATGTCAAATAGCAAAACTTGCTGGATTTGAAATTTCAGAAGATACAAAAGTATTGATTGTAAAAGAAACTGGAGTTGGAGATGAATTTCCATTTTCAAAAGAAAAATTAAGTCCAATATTAACTTATTATAGTGTTAAAGATAAAGAAGAGGGAATAAGTTTAGCTGAAGCACTTATAGAATATGGAGGACTTGGACATTCAGCAGTTATACATTCAGAAGATAGAGAAACAATTTTAGAATTCTCTAATAGAGTAAAAGCAGGAAGAATTATTGTAAATTCACCATCTACACATGGTGCTATAGGAGATATTTATAATACAAATATGCCATCACTTACTCTTGGATGTGGTACTTTTGGTGGAAACTCAACTACGGACAATGTATCATCAGTAAACTTAATAAATATTAAAAGAGTAGCAAAAAGGAGAGTAAATATGCAGTGGTTTAAAGTTCCAGAAAAAATATATTTTGAAGCTGGATCAATTGAATATTTATCAAAAATGCCAGACATATCAAGAGCATTTATTGTAACAGATGAATCAATGGTTAAATTTGGTTATGTAGATAAAATATTATATCAATTACGTAAAAGAGAAAAATATGTTCATTCTGAAATATTTTCAGAAGTTGAATCAGATCCTTCTTTTGACACAATAAAAAAAGGTGTTGAGGCAATGAGAAATTTTAATCCTGATGTAGTGATTGCACTTGGAGGAGGAAGTCCAATAGATGCTGCAAAAGGTATGTGGTTATTTTATGAACATCCAGATGCAGATGTTGAAGGTTTAAAACTTAAATTTATGGATATAAGAAAAAGAACTTATAAATTCCCAAAACTTGGTGAAAAATTAAAAATGGTAGCAATACCTACTACATCTGGAACAGGATCAGAAGTAACTTCATTTGCAGTTATTACTGATAAACAAAAAAATATGAAATATCCTTTAGCAGATTATGAATTAACTCCAGATGTTGCTATAATTGATCCTGAGTTAGTTATGAGTTTACCAAAAAGAATGACAGCAGATACTGGTATGGATGTATTAACACATTCTATTGAAGCTTATATATCAAATATGGCATCTGATTATACAGATGGATTAGCAGAAAAAGCAGTAGAATTAGTATTTGAAAATTTAGAAAAGGCATATATTAATGGTTCTGATAAAAAAGCAAGAGAAAAAATGCATAATGCAAGTACAATAGCAGGTATGGCATTTACAAATGCTTTTTTAGGAGTTAACCACTCTCTAGCACATAAGCTAGGAGCAGAATATCATATACCACATGGTAGAGCAAATGCTATATTACTTCCTTATGTAATAAGATATAATGCAACAAAACCAACTAAATTTGTTTCATTCCCTAAATATGAGTATTTTGTTGCAGATGAAAAAATTAAAAAGTTAGCAGAAAGAGTTGGACTTCCAGCAGGAACTAAAGAAGAGGGGATTTCATCTTTTATAAAAGCTATTAAAGATCTAATGGAAAAATTAGAAATGCCAAAATCATTAAAAGAATGTGGAATAGAAGAAAACGATTTCTTATCTAAAGTAGATAGCTTGGCAGATAGAGCCTTTGAAGATCAATGTACAACAGCAAACCCTAGAGTTCCATTAGTTAAAGAATTAAAACAAATTTTGCTTGACGCATACTATGGAAATGATATAAAATAATGAAAATAAAAAAGAACGACTTATTTTAAAATTAAGTCGTTCTTATTAATAATGAAAGGAATGTTAGATATGGAAAGAAAACGTGGATTTGAAATAGCAAAAGGATTTGAAAATAAGGGAATAAATTTACCAGTTAGAAAGACAAAACATTCAGCAGGATATGATGTAGAAGCTGCTGAAGACTGTATAGTTCCTGCATTTAAACCAGGACAAAAACCAACTTTAATAAAAACTGGACTAAAGGCATATTGTGAGCCTGATGAATTTTATATGTTATGTAATAGAAGTTCTAATCCAGGAAAAAAAGGTCTTGTTATGGCAAATAGTGTTGGAATAATAGATAGTGATTATTATGAAAATCCAGATAATGATGGACACTTTATGTTTGCATACTATAACTTTTTTGAGCATGATGTAGAAATTAAAAAAGGGGATGTTATAGGACAAGCGATATTTATGAAATATTTAATAACAGATGATGACTGTGCAGAAGGTGATAGAATGGGCGGTTTTGGTTCTACTAATAAATAAATGTAAAAGAGTTAGTATTGAAATAATATTTTGAGGTTTATTTCAATACTAGCTCTTTTTATATAGTAAACTTAAATATAGGAAAAATACATAGAAGTAAAAAAGTATATAGAGCAGAAAAAATACCATGTAATAGTTTTCCTATAATATAAGGTTTAATAGATAAATCTGTTTTAGAAATAATACTATATACTTGCATTAGTACAGATATACCACCAAAGCCTAATAAGAAAGATGTTAAAATTATGCTAGGTGTAAGCGTTTTTACAGCTATATTTGAAACAAAACTGATGCCATTTGTTATTTCAAATATTCCTAAAATAGTACTTTTTATCCATATAGAATATTCAAATGAATTAAATATATTTAACACACCAGATGTTAAAAATATGTTGATAATTATTGAAAAAATTATTATATATCCTAATATTGTTCCCAAAGTTTTTAAAGAATTTAATATACTATTAGATAACAAAGAAGAAAAGTTTGAAAATGATAATTCTTCAGTATATTCAATTTCTCTATAATTATTTTTATAAAATCTAAAAAGTATTCCAACAGTTAATGTTCCAAGTAAATGAGTAAGTAATAATAGATATCCAATTTCTTTACTAAAAAAAAGTGAAGTTCCAACAGTTCCTATTATGAAAAGAGGACCAGAGTTATTTGTATAGGCTAAAAGTCTTTCACATTCGGTCTTAGAACATACATTGTTTTTTCTAAAATCACTCAATATTTTAGCTCCAGTAGGGTAACCACTAATTATACCCATTATAAAAGGAAAAGCACCTTTTCCAGATACATTAAAAAGTGGTTTTATAATTGGAGTGAGTATATTATTTAAAATATTTATAAAATTTGTATGTGATAATAAGTCAGTTGCAATAAAAAATGGAAATAATGATGGAAATACTTTATATAAAAATAATTCAATTGCATTAGAAATTGCTATAATATTACTATTAGAATAAAATAGCAATGAAAATAAAAATAATAACAATATTAATTTTAA
>JAAWJE010000058.1 GCA_022796725.1 Clostridia bacterium
GAGCAAGCGATGAAAGAACATTTAATATAATAAGCAATATTGTTAATTTTAGTAAGTCTGAAATTAAATAGATAAAATAAGAAATTTCACTGATAAATCCTTGTAAAAATTAGTAATAAATGATAAAATTTAGTATATTTATAAAAAGGAGTAATCCGTTATGCAAAGGATAAAAGAAGAAAAAGGTATAACATTAATTGCATTAGTACTTACAATAGTATTATTAGTATCAATTGTTGCAGTATCAATAAATTATGCTTATGATGGAATAAGTTATGGACAGGAAAAAAAGATAGTTACAGAATTAGAACAAGTGCAACAAGCTGTTATGCAAAAATATGTTGAAATAAAACAACTAAATAAAGATAAGGAAGAAACTTCATATATTGATTATGCTAAAAAGTTAGATATATCTACTATAAATAAATATGCCAATATACTTAAAAATACTTATACAGATGAAAGTGCAGTTGATGCAAGTAAATATTATTATGGACTAACGAAATCAAACTTGAATGAACTTGGTATAGATTTGAAAAAAGATGTTAGTGAAAAGAAATACACGATAAAAGCAGAGGGTGATACAGTACTTTATATAGTAAACTTTTATTATGGAGAAGTTTTAAATGTATATTATTCTGAAAATCATAAAACCTCTTATTCAAATAGAAATTTATATACTATTGGAAAAACGACATCTGAAGAAAAACTTTTTGGAAATGAATTTGCTTTTTATTGGGGAGATTCTAATATATTATCTAAATATGGAGATTATGAAGTAACAATAAATACTTCACTGGAGAATAATAGTAAAGATTATAGTAAAGGAAAAATAAATGTAAAAATAAAAAATAATTCTAAAAATAAAAAAACAATTTCTAATGTACAATTTGACATGGGAAATATCACAGATATAGCAAATGTATCAGGTAGTCCATACATAGTAGAAAGAGAAAAAGGAGTTATTACAGTAAACACAAATAATATAGAAATAGATGAGCAAACAGAAATTTCATTTTATATTTCAGCTCGGATATACATCATATTTTCCAGTAGAAAGTATAAAATTAATTAATATAAATGATAAATAATAAGGAGTGTCAAATTTAGTGAATAACTTTTATAATCAATTAATTCAGAAATTAGATAAAAAAGATATTATTATAAATGAACAAATGAAAAAACATACATCAATGAGAATAGGTGGAATAGCTGATTATTTTATATATGTTAGGAATATAAAAGAACTTGTATTTATAATAGATAGATTAAAAGAAAATAGAATTAATTATTACATAATAGGAAATGGTACAAATCTTTTAGTAAAAGACAATGGATTTAGAGGTGCTATTATAAAACTCATGTTTAACGAAATTAAGTTTAAAGATGATAGAATAATAGCAGGAGCTGGTGTATCACTTTGTACTTTAGCAAGAAAAGCAATAGATAAAGGAATAAAGGGATTTGAAAATTTAGGCGGAATTCCTCGGAAGTATAGGTGGTGCAGTTAGAATGAATGCAGGAGCCTATGGAGCAGAAATAAAAGATATTTTAATTGAAACAAAATATCTTGATGAAAACGGAGAAATTAAGATAATTTCTAATAAGGAACACGAATTTGAATATAGAAATAGTATTTTTTCACATAAAAATTGGATAATACTTGAAAGTTCTTTTAAAATAGAATATGGCAATAAAGAAGAACTTATAAATATCCTTAAAGGAAATATGGAAAAAAGAGCATCTTCACAGCCACTAGATAAACCAAATGCAGGAAGTACTTTTAAAAGAGGAGATGGATTTATAACTGCAAAATTAATTGATGAAGCAGGACTTAAAGGTTATAAAATAGGTGGTGCTCAAATATCTGAAAAGCACGCAGGATTTGTAATTAATTCTGATGATGCTAAAGCAGAAGATGTTATAAAATTAATCGAATATACTAAGGAAAAAGTAAAAGAGAAATTTAATGTAGAAATAGAAACAGAAATGATAGTAATAGGAGAATAATATTTATAAAAGGAGATAAGGATGTTAGGATTTTTAAGTTGGTTTAATGGAAAAACAAAAATTAAAAGGTGGATATTTGTTATATTAATAGGAATAGTTTGTACATGCTTTGCTTTTACATTTGTTATAGAAACTAATATATTAACACCAGCAGATATTTTAAAAGTAGTTGGATTATTTGCACTAGGTTTTTCAATAATAATTATTGGAATTATATTTATTCAAAGAAGAACAATGGAAATAATAGTAGAAGCTAATAATGTACATTCAGGTAAAGGACATATAGCTAATCTTAATATGCAAAGTTTAATATTTAATAGAACAGTATATAATGAAGGTCCAAAAGTAGTAGTTATTGGTGGTGGAACAGGACTAAATACAGTAATAACAGGACTTAAAAAATATACTAATAATATAACAGCAATTGTTACTTTATCTGATTATGGAAAGATTGATACAGAATCTAGAAGGCAACTAGACACATTACCATTTGATGATATTACCGAAAGTATAGTTTCTCTATCAGATAAAGAAGAATTAATGAGTAGATTAATGAATTGGAAATTTAAAAACAAAAAATTACAAGACATTAAATTTGGAGATGTGTTTTTAGTTGCTATAAATGAAATGTTTGATAATTTGTCAGAAGGTATTCAAAAAAGTACAGAAGTACTAAATATTACAGGTAAAGTTTTACCATCAACTTTAGATGAAATAACAATTTGTGCAGAACTTCAAGATGGAACAACTGTACAAAATAAACAAAGAATACCAGAAGTAGCTTATAATAAAGTTGCAAGTATAGATAGAATTTATATATCACCATCTAATTGTAGACCTGCACCAGGTGTATTAGAAGCAATACAAGAAGCAGATGCAATTATAATAGGTCCAGGAAGTCTTTATACAAATGTTCTTCCAAATTTATTAGTAAAAAATGTTTCTAAAACAATAAAAGAGTCTAAAGCACTTAAAATTTATGTAACAAATATAATGACAGAACCAGGACAAACTGACAATTATTCAATATCAGACCATTTAGAAGCTATATTTGAACATGTAGGAAGAGAAGTAATTGATTACTGCTTAGCAGATACAGGAGAGATAATCCCAGAATATATTAGAAAATATAATTTAGAAGGAGCAGATGTTGTTGATCAAGATATAGATAAGGTTACAAAGAAAGGAATAAAAATTATTCAAAAACCTTTAGCAAAAATTACAGGTAATTATATAAGACATGACCCAGATAGTATTGCAGCTACAGTAATGGAACTTATATGTAATGATTTAAAATTTAGAGATAAACAAGCAACACCACAATATATGTTTTTAAATTCAATTTTGGGAGATGAAAGAAAAACAGAAAAGAAACGTATAAAGAGTGTAAAAGATGACAAGAGAAAAAGAGAAAAAGCAAAAGAAGAAACAAGAAATAGAATTAGAAAAAATAAAAATAGAAGACCTAGTAAATTTAATACTAAATATAAAGATAGAATAGAAGCTATTCAGTTTACTGAAATGAAAAAAGATGAAAATATGAAGTTATATAAAGAAATGGAAAAAAGAGAAGAAAATAATAAACACTAAAGAAAATAAAAATATAGGAGAATACAAATGAAAATAAATTGTAATAAAATAGAGTTAGAAAATGGAATAAAAAGAGAATGGATTATTTCAAATGGAATTGGTGGATTTGCAAATCAAACTATTTTAGGAATTAATACTAGAAAATATCATGGACTTTTAGTTGCGCCATTAGATGCTCCATCAAGAAGGTTTGTAGTCCTTTCAAAATTAGATGAAAGTATTACTTATAAAGATACAAATGAAGAAAAAATTTTATATTCTAATATATGCAAAGAATATATTTCAAATGGATATAAAAATTTAGAAAGTTTTGAAAAGAAATATAATCCTATATTTAATTATAATGTAGATGGAATAAAAATAGAAAAACAAATATGTATGGTATATAAGAAAAATACTGTATGTGTAACTTATGAAATAAAAAATAAAGATAGAGATATTATACTAAAACTTGCACCAGTTATGAATTTTAGAGATTTTCATTGTATGAATACAAATCATAATTATGAAATAAGACAAAATGTATATAAAAATAAAGTAAGAGTTATATTAGATAATAATGGTATGTATCCAATATATATGCATTCAGATTCAGGAAAATATATAGAACATGAAAAAGATATATTTAAAAATATTTATTATATAGAAGAAGAGAAAAGAGGGTTTTATCCAGAAGAAGATTTAATAGTTCCAGGTAGATATGAAATAGAAATAAAAGCTGGAGAGAAAAAAAGATGTGTATTTGTTTGTTCTATGGATGAGAATATAGAAGAAATAGATGGTTTTGAAGTTATAAATGATGAAAAAGAAAGATTAGATAATATAGTAAATGAGAGTGGATTAATAAAAAAAGAAGTAGCATTAACAACTAAAGAAAAAGAAAAAAATGAATTAATTTCAGATTTAATAATAAATTCAGATGTATTTTTAGCATATAGACCTAAATTTGGTCTTCATACAATAATTGCAGGATTTCCATGGTTTTTAGATTGGGGTAGAGATGCACTTATTTCTTTTGAAGGACTTTTGTTATGTACAAAAAGATTTGAACTTGCTAAAGAAATATTATTAATGTTTACAAGAGATATAAAATATGGATTAATTCCAAATGGATATTCTGGATATGATAGTAGACCACTTTATAATAGTGTAGATAGCTCACTTCTACTATTTGAACAAATACAAAAATATATAAATTATACTGGAGACTATAAATTTATAAAAACTAATTTTTATCATATACTAAAAAATATTATAAAGATGTTTATTAAAGGAATTGATATTGATAATAGTGATATATATGTAGATAAAGATGGGTTAGTTTCAGCAGGTACTGAAAAAACACAACTTACATGGATGGATGCAAAAGTAGGAAATATGGCAGTAACACCACGAAATGGAAAAACTGTTGAGATTAATGCACTTTGGTACAATGCTTTGAAAATAACTGAAAATCTAGCAAAAGAATTTGATGATGAAAGTGCAAAAGAAGAATATTCTGTGCTTGCTAGGAAAGTTAAAACATCATTTAGAAATAAATTTTATAACAAAGAGAAAAAATGTTTATATGATGTAATTGGAGATGATAAAATAAGACCAAATCAATTATTTGCAATATCTCTTACATATCCTGTACTTACTCCAAATACAGAAAAAGCAAAAGATGTTTGGAATACAGTAAATAAAGAATTAGTTACTAAATATGGAATTGCTACACTTGGAAGCAAGGAAGAAAATTATTGTGGTATATATGAAGGAGATAGTTTTAAAAGAGATATGACATATCATCAAGGAATTACATGGCCTTGGCTTACTGATTTATATTTATCTGCATATAAAACAATGATAAAAGCAGAAAAAGACAAAGAAAAGAAAAAAGAATTAGAAGAAGGCTACGAAAAATATGTAAAGAAAATGAAAAAGCTATATATTAATGCTTTTTATGAAGAAGTAGCAGTAGGAAATATGTCTGAAGTTTATGATTCTATAAAACCATATAATCCAAATGGTTGCTATGCTCAAGGCTGGAGTATGTCTATGCTAATAAAACTTATAGTAGATAATATGTAAGTTTATTTTAAAAACATAAAATAAATTAAGGAGAGCGAAATGGAAGAAATAGAAAATAATAAAGAATTAAAATCATTATATTTATTTTATGGAGATGAAAGATATCTTATAGAAGAAACAGTAAAAAAAATAAAAAAATCTTTTGATAATTTACAAAAAGGTATAAATTACATAGAAATTTCAGAAAATAATATAACAGATATAATTCAGAATTTAGAAACACCAGCATTTGGATTTAATAAAAAACTAATAATAGTAAGAAATTCAGGATTATTTAAAAAAGACACAAAATCTGGAAGTATTTCATCAAATAGAGAGAAAATAGAAAGTTATTTAAAGGATAACTTTGAATATATTAAAAATGATAATGTGCTTGTATTTATAGAGGAAGATGCTTTAAAAAATCTAAATATTTATAAAACAATTCAAAAATATGGAATAGTACAAGAGTATAATTTTTTGAAACCATTACAAATAAAAGATAGACTTAAAAAAATTTGTATGGCATATAATGTAAAGATATCTGATGAAAATTTGAATTATTTTATTGATATTGTTCGGAACCAATATGCAAGAGATTATAAATGAAATAAGAAAACTTATTGAATTTGCATCAAATGGTGGAACTATAAAAAAAGAAGATATAGATAAATTATCTACTAAACAAATGCAAGCTATAATATTTGATTTAACAGATAATATAGGAAATAAGAAAATAGAAAAATCACTTGAGATACTAGATACATTAATTTATAACAAAGAACCACACCAAAAAATACTAATTACACTATATAATCATTTTAAGAAATTGTATTTATTAAAATTACATGAAAATTTACATTCTAATATAGATGTAGTACAAGTATTAGGATTAAAACCAAATCAAGTTTTTTTGGTAAATAAATATAAGAAACAAGCTATGTACTTTAGAGAAGAGGAAATATTTAATATAATAAATGAATTTATAGATTTAGACTATAAATCTAAGAATGGTTTAATGGATATTGATGTAGGAATAAAAGCTATATTATGTAAAAATTCTTAAAATCAATATAAAAATATTGTAATTATTTAAAATTATATATATAATTTTAAATGAGTACAAAAGAGGAGGATATAGAGATATATGGAACAGAAAAAAGCTGGAATACCATTAGTAGCATTGATAATTTTCTTTGCTTTAATAATAGGCATAATATTAACTTGCCTAATAATTTTATCAACTAGAAAATCTTCGGATAAAGGTGGACAAATAAAACTTAGCTCAGATACTAATACTACAAATGAAGAAAACGCAGTTGTAAACAATATAGAGGAACCGCCTGCACCAGTGGAAGAAAAAGGTACAGAGATTTCACTAACAGAGGCAAATGTAATAAATGCTTATAAATTAGCTGGAAATAGAGAAACTTCAGCTAAATTTGCAATATACCAAAATGGAGATTTTAATTTAAGTTCTGCAAATGAAGTTTTAAAACTAAAAATGGCATTTGCACAATTAACACCTGAAGAATTAGCTTCTGGGACTATTCCAAAAGCTAAAATAGAAGAAAAATTAGTTAAAGTGTTTGGAACATCAGAAGGCGTTAATATGCAAACTGTTGTATTATTTAGTGATTATAATTATAAAACAAATTATAATATAGTATCTTTTGATTATAATGAACAAGCACAAAGTTTTTCTGTAAATAAACAAAGTATAGAAAATACTGACCCATCTTTAGTAACAGAGGTAGTTAATAAAGCTATTTCATATCCAAGTAAACTAGAAATATATGTTACTCCTATGTTTATTCAAACAACAGATTATACAAATGAAGGAGCATCTACAAAAGCGTATTCTTTATATTCAGGATATGATTTTGCAAATCAAACATTTAATGATTTATTAATTGCAGTAAAAAAAGAAGATTATTATAATGCTCTTATAAGTGGAGATACATTAGATATAGATAAATTTAATTATGAAAATTTGAGTTCAAATATACAAAAAAATAGACAAGATAATTTAGATATAAAAACGCTTCAACAATATAAATATACATTTACTAAAAATAATGAAGATTATGTTTTGTCTTCTTTTGAAAAAGTAGCACAAGATTCTCAAAATCAGTAAACTAAAGAAAAGTATAATAGTAAGTAAAATAATAAAAGTTATTTTACTTATTTTTTAATTATAAAATGAAGAATAGGAGAAAAAGATGATAGATGCAATAGTATATATATCAAATGCAGGACATACAAAACGTTATGCTGAAATACTTTCAGAAAAATTAGGATTAAAAGTATATTCTTTTAAAGAGGCTAAAAGTAAGTTAAAAAATAAATCTAATATTATTTTCCTAACTTGGATAAAAAAAGGTAAGATGATTAATTTAAAAAAGGCAAGAAGTAGGTATAATTTAAAAGCAGTATGTGCAGTAGGAATGAATCAACCTACAAAATCAGCAGTATCTGCAATACAAAACAAAAATAACATAAATGTACTAAAAGAAAAGTTTTTTTACTTACAGGGCGGATTTGATATGAAGCTTTTAACAGGAATGAATAAAATAATTATGACTGCCTTAGAAAAGTCACTTGGCAAAGTATCTGAAGCAAGAGCCCTTCCACTAGAACAAAAGGAAATGCTTAGAATGCTTCAAAATCCAGTAGATAACGTAAAAGTAAACAATATAAAAGAAATATATAGCTGGTATAATAGAGAAATGAAATAAAATTTATAAAGTACTTTTCTTTTTCAAAAATAATTGCTATAATAAAAAAACTGTGGATTAAAAAATGAAGGGAGAGCAGTATCCCGGAAAGGAGTAAAACTTATTTAGTAACTATTGTTGGCACCTTAGGAGAGAAAGAGAGAGCAAGAGAAAATGTTTGGTTTAAAAAGAAAGAAACAGCAACCAGATGGCGAGCATAACAGGAGTTTTTGGAAGAGCTTTCTACAATTCATGTTATTTGGAGGATTTGATGAAAATTGGGATGACCTTGATTATGATGATGAATCCGAAGATGATTATGAAGAAGATGGCGACGACGAGCCTGAAAATGACGATTTAGAGTAGGGCACTCAAATCTCAGAGACAAAAATAAGTATTACCAGTAACAAAAGGAGCCTGCTTAGAATATAAGCAGGCTCCGAAGCTTTTTATTTAAATAAGATTTAGTTAGTAGTATCTTCGGGTACTTTTTTTGTTCTTGTTGTAGTTTTCTTTACTTTTTTATCTATACTCACTTTTGGAGTTTTAGTTTGTTTTGGTTTTGAAATAGGAACTAAATCTGTTGAATCTACTAAAGGATTATCTTGATTTAATGATATTCCATTTATATCTAATAGTTTTGTAAGCATAGCAGTATTTAATCTAAGTTTATTATATATATCTAATTCTAAGTTAGCTTGTTTTACTTTAAATTCTAAGTTACTTGTTAGTATAAAAGCTAGTAAAAATACAGTTATTCCAATTCCAACCATAGCATAAGGAACTATTGAATTTGGATAATGCATAAGTTCAATTAATGCTCTTACAGCAAACCATGATGCTACTAAAGATATAATAACAAATGAGTAGATAAACAAATATCTTCTTATTCTTAAAAATAAAATAGTTCTTCTAAAAGACTTTTCTTTGTTCATTATTTATTCCCCCCATTAATCGATACATTAATAATACTGCATTTAATTGAAATAGTCAATAAAATATTGTTCTATTTGAGAAATTTTTGAATATAAATATAATAGGAGAATTTGAGGTGAGAAAGATTGGATATATTTAAAAACTTTGCTAATAGAATAAGAGAGTCATTAATAAAAAATATAGATATAGAACAATATAAAAATATAGAAGAAATTAGAATTAGAAATTCAAAAAGAATATATGTAAAACTAACAAATAGAGATTTAGTTATAGATTATATTGTAAAAACAGAAGATGTTTTAGAAACTGTGCAACTTATTAGTGAAAATTCAATATATTCATACCAAAATCAAATTTGCAATGGATATATTACAATAAAAGGAGGACATAGAGTAGGAATTAGTGGAAATGTAGCAATTGAAAACAATAAAGTAATAAATATTAATTATATATATAGCTTGAATTTTAGAATAGCAAAAGAAATAACAGGAGTAAGTGAAAAAATTATAAAATATATTTACAATTTCTCAAATGATACAATTTATAATACTCTTATTGTAGGAAAACCAGCTTCAGGAAAAACAACACTTCTAAGGGATTTAATTAGAAATATTAGTTCAGGAAAAAATAATACTAAGGAAGAGATGCGAAGACCTTTTAATGTGAGTGTAGTAGATGAGAGAAGTGAGATTTCTGCTATGTATAAGGGAGTGCCTCAAAATGATTTAGGAGAAAGAGTGGATATCTTAGAAAACATACCAAAGATTTTAGGAATAAAACTTATGATTAGGTCTATGGCACCAGATGTAATAGTAGCAGATGAAATAGGAGGTATAGGAGATACAGAGATAATAAACTATGCGATTTGTTCAGGTGTAAGAGGAATTTTTACAGCTCATGGAGATAGTTTAGAGAGTTTATATAAAAATCCGGAGATTTCTAATTTAATTAATATGAATTTACTTGAAAGAATAATAGTATTATCTAGCAAAGAAAAAGGTAATATTCAAAGAGTATATAGATTAGAAAATAAAAAATATGTGTAAAGGAAAAGTAAAATGATAATTTTTAAAATAGTATTATCAATATTAATTGTTTTTTGTGCTACTAAAATTGGAATAGAAATTGCTAAAAAGTATGTTCTAAGAGAAAGTGAATTATACGAATTTAAAAATGCTTTTAAAATAATGGAAACTAAAATTAGATATACATATGAACCATTAAAAGAAATATTTGAATATATAGCACAAACAATTGAAACTAAAAATGTTAGTAGTTTTTTTAAAATAGCATCAGAAAAATTAGAAACTGTGTCAGCTAAAAGAGCATGGGAAGAAGCAATAGAAGGAGTAAATTTTAACTTAAATAAAGAAGATATTATAGATATAAAAGGGTTTGGAAAGTTACTTGGAAAAACAGATAAGATAGGTCAAATGAGTGAAATTGAATTAGTAGTGTCTTTAATAGATAAACAAATTGGACAAGCAAGTAAAGAGAGAGAAAAAAATGAGAAATTATATAAAAAGATAGGACTAATTTTTGGAATAGGATTAGTTATTATTCTTATATAAATGTGGAGGAAAAAGTTATGAATATAGATTTACTCTTTAAAATAGCTGCAATAGGAATATTAGTTGCAGTATTAAATCAAGTACTTACAAGAGCAGGACGTGATGACCAAGCAATGATGACTACTTTAGCTGGAGTTGTTATAGTTCTTTCTTTAGTAATAAGTGAGATAAGTGAACTTTTCACATCAGTAAGGACAATGTTTAATTTATAAAAAATTTTAAGAGGTAATAATGGATGTTTTTAAAATAATTGGAGTGGGATTTGTTGCTACAATAATTGCTGTTATTTTAAAAGAGTATAGAAAAGAATATGTAATTTATGTTTCTATAATTGCTGGAATAATAATTATAAGTATGAGTATGAACTTTTTAAGTGAAATTATATCTACACTTACAAATTTATCAGAGAAGCTTGGGACAAACTCAAATTTTATAGTATTACTACTAAAAATTACTGGAATATCGATATTACTAGAATTTGCTATAAGTATATGTCAAGACTCAGGAGAAAATGCAATAGCTACAAAAATTGATTTAGGAGGAAAAATATTAATACTTGGAATGTCTGTGCCAGTTATAAGTAAACTTGTAGAAATACTTTTTAACATGATAAATGTATAAAAATATAAAGAAAGATGGTCTTATATATATGAATAAAAAAATAATAATATTACTAATCTGTGTTTTTATAATAGAACTAATGAGTATTAAGCGGAAGTTATGCAAGTAATAATACTAATGAAATTTCTAAAGAAGAAATAATAGAGCTTCAAGCAAATATGATAGATGTAGATACTTTTTTAAAAGAAGCAGAGGATAATACAAAGGATGTATTTAATAATTTAAGTTATAATAATATATTTAATGAGTTAATCACAGGAAAATTTAAAATATCTTCAATTTTTTCTGGAATAACAGATTTAGTAAAATTAGAGTTTAAAGGAATATTAAAGATAATAACTACAATATTACTTATAGTTATAATACATAGTATTTTTAAAAGTGTAAGCGAAAATCTAGGAAATAATTCAGTTGGAAGAATTGCATATTTTATTCAATACATAATAATAGTTATCTTTTTAATGCAGACATATAGTGAAGTAATAACATATATCAAACAAACAATGGAAAGGCTAATTGATTATACAAGTTTGCTACTACCACTTCTAATAACTTTAAGTGCATCTACTGGAAATGTTATATCTAGTAGCATGATAGAGCCTATTATATTATTTTCAATTACTTTTATAGGCAGGTTTATATCATATATACTTATTCCAATACTCTTAATAGGAACAGTATTTTCAATAATTTCAAATCTATCAGACGAGGTAAATATTAGTAAACTTTCTAAATATATGAAGTCATCAATTGTATGGATTTTAGGATTTACTCTTACAATTTTTACAGCTGTTTTATCACTCCAATCAGTAGTATCTAAAAGTAGTGATGAAGTTGCTATAAAGGCAACGAAAAATATAGTTTCCTCAGCAATTCCAGTAGTTCGGAAAAGTTTTAAGTGATACAACAGAAACAGTTTTAGGGTGTGCAGGAATATTAAAAAATGCTGTTGGAGTAATTGGAATAATAGTGATAATAGGATTATGTATTATTCCAGTAGTAAAAGTTTTAATGCTAATGATTGGATATTATATTACAAGTGGTGTATGTGAACTAATAGCAGATAAAAAAATTGTACAAGTTATAAGTCAAATGGGAGATACTTTTAAAATACTTCTTGCAATACTGTGTACAGTAGTTATGATGCTAATAATAGGATTTACAATAATACTTAAGCTAACAGCAGTTATTTAAAATGTTATAGATTGGAGAAAAACATAATGTCAAAGTTTTTAATTACATGGTCTGAACAAATAATTGTTGCAATAATAATTGTAGTTATATTTGAATTAATTATCCCAAATACTAAAAATAAAAAATATTTAAAAATAATATTTGGAATATTTGTTATGTATATAATAATTAGTCCACTTATTTCATCAGGACTAGAAAACTTTATAAATAGTATTTCTACAGAGGTTTCAAATTTTGAATATAAAGAAGATGCACAAAATAGTAATATAGACATAGTAAATGGTGTAACTAAAGAAATTTATGTAGAGAATTTGAAAGAGAATGTAATAGAACATTTAGAACTTCAGGGATATAAAACAAGTATTGATAATATAGATGTAAATAAGAATACAAATAGTATAGAAAAAATTAGTATAAGAGTAAAAGAAAAGTTAGATAAAAAATCAAATTCACAAAATTCTACTAATGAAGTAGAAAAGATAAATGAAATAAAAATAGAAATAAATAAAGATGAAGAAAAAAATAATAATAAAGAAAAATCTAATAATGATGAAAATAATTATATAAAAAACTATTTATCAGA
>JAAWJE010000069.1 GCA_022796725.1 Clostridia bacterium
TATAAAATATTAATATAAGTAAGAAGGAGAATAAAATGCCAAAGGTAAAAATTAAACAAATTATAAAAATGTTATTTTTAAGTTTTTTAATTTTAAATATTTTTATAATTACAAAATGTAATGCAAATACTGATGAAGAATTAATAAAAGATGCGAAACCAGCTGAATTTTCACAAGACTTTCTAAATTGGCTTAAATTATCTGATAAGCAAAAGAAAAAAACTATTATGCCAGTTATATATGAAATGCCAGAAGAAAAAGAAAGTACAAGTGGATATAACACTATGTTTTCAAGATTTTATGAAATATTTGCTAAATCAGTAGAAAGTACATATTCTCTTAAAGATGAAATTGAACTTAGAGTAAAAAATCAAGGAAATACATCAGAATGTTGGGCATTTACTTTTACAAATATTATAGAGTCTACAATATCTAAAGCTACTGGCAAATTCTCTGATGAGTATTCTCCAAGACATATAGATTATTCATGTACAAGGGATTTTTTAAATAATAAGATAAATGATTATGGATTTGATAGAGAACTTGGAGAAGGTGGAACATATTTAAATGCTATAAGTTATTTAGCAGGTGGACATGGACCAGTACTTGAAAAAGATATGCCATTTGTTAATGATGATACAAAAAAAATTGACATTTCAGAAATTCAAAATAAAGAAGTAAAAAAACATATAGAAGGTGCTACAATTTTTGAGCCAATATATAAGAAGATTGATACTTCAGGAAATATATCGTACTATACTAATACATTAAAGAATTCACAAATGAGTGAAAGTAAAGTAGCAGAAATAAGGGGGAATATAAAACAACATATAAAACAATATGGAGGAGTATATACAATTACAACAGGATATTTAAATGATACAAATTATAATGAAAAGAATGCTTCTTTATATTCAAGTAATACAACTGATAATTTAATGATGCATGCTATGACGATTGTTGGATGGGATGATGGCTATTCAAAAGATAATTTTGTAACAAAACCAATGACAGATGGTGCATATATATGTTTAAATTCTTATGGAACTAATTCATATGATGATAAAGGATATGTATATGTTTCATATTGTGATTTATTTGTGGAAACAAATTTAGCAGGAATAACTAATATTAATGATAAAGATTTTGATTCAGTGTATCAATATGATGAATTAGGATTTAATACATATGTTAGTTATAAAAATGATGAGATATATACTTCTAATTTATATACTAGAAAAAATACAAATAAAAAAGAATACTTATCAGAGGTTGGAACATATATTGTAAGTGATACTGATGTAGAAGTGTATGTTGATCCGACTCGGAAATATAAGTGATTGTAAGAAAATGAAAAAAGCAGTGATTGTAAACCAATCTACTGGATTGAACTATGGATATAGAATATTGAAATTTAAAGATCCAATTGAACTTACAGGTAATAACTTTAAAGTAGTAATAAGGTATAAAAAAGTAAATGGTACTTATACAAATGTACCAGGAGAAGCACCTATTGAGAATACTTCTTACCAAAAAGTAAAATTAGCAAAAAAATCTTATGTATCAGCTGATGGAGTTAAATGGCAAGAATTTAAAACTGTTTCAGGTACAACTGAAAAAAATTATGATGCAACAATAAAGGCTTTTACATATTATGAAAAAGTTAAATTGCCAGAAAGTATTACTTTAAATAAAGAAAGTGAAGAATTAGATTTATCTATAAATTCTAATATAACTTTATCAGCCAAAGTATTACCAAATGATGCTAATAATAATGTTGTGTGGTCTAGTTCTAATACAAATGTAGCTACTGTCAATAATGGAAAAGTAATTCCTAAAGCTAATGGAACTACTGTAATAACTGCTACTACAACAAATAATTTAGTTGCAAGATGTACAATAACAGTTGTAACTACGCCACAAAAAATTACATTAAATAAAACAGAAATTACATTATATTTAGATGTGAATAGTACTTACAATTTAGTACCTACAATATATCCATCAAGTTCTAATAGAAAAAATAATATAAATTGGAGTTCTTCAAATGAATCTGTTGCTAAAGTAGATTCTTCTGGACAAATAACAGCAGTAGGTAAAGGAAGTAGTACAGTAACAGCTGAAACAGAAAATAAAAAGTCTACATCTATTATAGTTACAGTAAAAGAAAAACAATTAATATCTTCTAAAGATAATATGTATGAGATAGATGAAAATAATAATTTCATTAAATATATTAAACCTGAAACAACATATTCAGAATTTATAAAAAATATTATTTGTGAAAAGGAATATAAAATATATGATGCAAATAATAAAGAAGTATTAGATGGAGATATGAAATCAGGTTATAAATTAAAAATACTTTCAACAGAAGATACATATTTAATATCAGTAATGTATGACGCAAATGGAGATGGAAAATTTAATCTAGTTGATATAGCTAGGATGAGAGTGCATTATGTAGGTAAAAAAGGATATATCTTAGATAAAATATATGAATGTGCATTAGATGTTAATAAAGATGGTGTTTTCAATTTAGTAGATATAGCCCGTATAAGAGTAGATTATGTAAAACAAAAATAATTTATGTAAATTAGACAAAACAATTGACTTATACAAGAAATATATTGTATAATGTTTATAGTTATAAAAGGAGAAGATGTTTATGAATATTAGGAAAAAGTTAGTCGTAGTTTTAATAATTGCATTAAGTGTAATGTATTTAATGACAAATATTGTATTTGGATATTCTTTTACAACAAGCTTAGAACCAAGTAGTTCAACGGTTTCTAAAGGAGGAACAGTAAATATAAAAATTAATTTATCAGGAATAGATGCAGGAGAAGGAATTTATAATTTTTCAGCAGTTCTAAATTATGAGAATTCAGTATTTGAAGATATAACAGCTGATAATATATCTATTGAATCTTCTTCAGGATGGCAAAAGACATATTCTTCAGATACAAAGAAATTATTATTAGATAATGCAAGTTATATTAAAGATGACCAAACAATAGCTACAATAACATTAAAAGCAAAAAGTGAGGTTCAAGTAACAAGTTCAACTTTTGGATTAACAGAAGTAAAAGCTGCTAATATGGAAGGAGAAATACAAGGAAAAGATATTTCAACTGTTATTCAAATAGGAGAAGGTGGAGGACAAATCCCAGTTACTAACGAAGTTCCTGTTATAAACGAAACAGGAGATAATACTATAATAGGAAGTAATAATACAATAGTAGATGAAAACTTTGCAGATGAAGTTAACAATTTAATTGATGGAAAAAATGAGTCTAATTCAGATGTTCCATATACAGGAATTGAAGACTATGTACTTCCATTAATAACAATAGTTATAGTACTTGGTGTTATATCATTTATAAATTATAGAAAATTAGATCCAAATAAATAAAAATATTAAAATATAGATTAAAGTCCAGATATAATCTGGGCTTTTTTAACGTATATAGAAATATATTTTTATATGTGTTTTTTTATGTTTCTTGAAAAGAAAATTAAAATAATATATAATCTATAAAAAAATAAGGAAAGATATTATGGCAAAAAAATTACTAATAACAGAAAAACCAAGTGTAGCAATGGAGTTTGCAAAAGCACTTAAAATAAATACTACTAGAAAAAATGGATATTTAGAATCAGATGAATGGATAATAACATGGTGTGTAGGACATCTGGTAACAATGTCTTATCCAGAAAAGTATGATGAAAACTTAAAAAAATGGAGACTTGATACATTACCATTTTTGCCTCGAGAATGGAAATATGAAATTATACCCCAAGTTGAAAATCAATTTAATATTATTAAGGGATTATTACAAAGGGATGATATAGAGGTTATATATAATGCTCGGCGATTCTGGAAGAGAAGGAGAATATATACAAAGACTTGTATTTATGATGTCAAATCCTAATCCAAATGCTGAAATAAAGAGAGTGTGGATAGATTCTCAAACAGAAGATGAGATATTAAAAGGAATAAAAGAAGCAAAAGAACAATCATATTATGATAGTTTATCTGACTCAGCATATTTAAGAGCAAAAGAAGATTATTTGATAGGAATTAATTTTTCTAGATTATTATCTATTATATTTGGAAGAAGACTTGCTAAACAATTAGAAGAAGAAAGAGTAAGTATTTCTGTTGGAAGAGTTATGACTTGTGTATTAGGAATGATAGTAACTAGAGAAAGAGAAATTAGAAATTTTGTAAAAACGAAATACTATAAAATAATTGGAGAATTTGGAGAAGAAAATAACTCTTTTAAAGCTGAATGGAAAGCAACAGATAATTCGATAGTAAAAGGATCTAGTAAGCTATATAATGATACAGGCTTTAAAAAAATAGAAGATGCAAAAGAATTTATAAAAAATTTAGAAGGAAAAAAGGCAATAATATCAGAAATAAAAAAGACTAAACAAAAAGAAAATGCACCATTATTATTTAATTTAGCAGAACTTCAAAATGAGTGTACAAAGAAATTTAAAATAAAACCTGATGAAACCTTAGAGATAGTACAGGAATTATACGAAAAAAAGTTAATTACATATCCTAGAACAGATGCAAGAGTTTTATCTACTGCTATTGCAAAAGTAATAACTAAAAACTTAAATGGAATTTCTAAAAATTTTAATGATGAAGAAATTAAAAAAGTAATAAATAAAATAGCAGAAGAAAAATATAATACTAATCTTATAAAAACAAAATATGTTAATGATTCAAAAATAACTGACCATTATGCAATTATTCCAACAGGACAAGGATATGAAAATTATGATAAATTAGATAATTTAAAAAAAGATATATATATAGTAATTGTAAAAAGATTTTTGAGCGTATTTTATCCACCAGCTGAATACAATAAAATATCTATTACTGTAAAAATAGATAATGAAGAATTTACATACAATAATAAGGTTTGTATAAAACAGGGATATTTAGAAGTAGTAAAAAACATAAATGAAGAAGATAAAAAAGAAGATAAGAAGGAAATAAATTTAGATATAATTAAAAATTTAAAGAAAAATCAAGAAATAAGTGTAGTTGCATTTGAAATAAAAGATGCTGAAACTTCTCCACCAACAAGATATAATTCAGGTTCAATAATTCTTGCAATGGAGAATGCAGGAAAACTTATTGAAGATGAAGCATTAAGAGAACAAATAAAAGGAGCTGGTATTGGAACAAGTGCAACTAGAGCAGAAATAATAAAAAAGCTAGATAGAATTACTTATATAAAAATAAATAATAAAACACAAATAATAACTCCAACTGAAAAAGGAGAAGCTATATATGATGTAATTAATAATTCTATGCCAGATATGCTTAATCCAGAACTTACTGCAAGTTGGGAAAAAGGATTAGACATGGTTGCAAAAAAAGAGATTGAGCCAGTAATATTTATGGAGAAATTAGAAAAGTATATAAAAAATAAAGTAAATAAATTAGTTATTAGAATGTAGATTTAAAAAGCCTTAATTATTAACAATTGAGGCTTTTTTTACACATATTATGTTTATTTTTCATAATATATCAATATAAATTATAAATATTGGAGGTAAAATTTATGAAATATAACATAAAAGGAGTAAAAAGATTAGAAGGAATTGTTGAGATTTCTGGTTCTAAAAATGCGTCTCTTCCAATACTTGCAGGAAGTATCTTAAATGGTGGTGTAACAAAAATATATAATTTGCCAGATATTAGAGATGTAAATACTACATTAGAAATATTAGAAATTCTTGGTTGTAGTATTAGTAAAAAGAGAAATAAGGTTATAATTGACTCTTCAAAAATGAATAAAAGTGAAATACCAGAAAATCTAATGAGAGAGCTTAGATCATCAGTAATTTTAGCAGGAGCCATAATAGGAAGATTTAAAAAAGCAGTGTTCTCTTATCCAGGTGGATGTGAAATAGGTGCAAGACCAATTGACCTACATATAAATAATTTTAAAAAAATTGGTATAAATATTGATGAAAATGCTGGATATATAGTATGTAATTGTGATAAAATAAAATCCACAGAAATACAATTAGATTTTCCGAGTGTTGGAGCAACTGAAAATTTAATTTTAGCATCAGTATTATCTGATGCAGAAATTATAATAAAGAATGCAGCTATGGAGCCAGAAATTATTGATTTACAAAATTTCTTAAATAAAATGGGAGCAAAGATTTCTGGAGCAGGTGGCAGTTGTATAAAAATAGTAGGAGTATCAAGATTAAAAGAAATATCATATACAATTATGCCAGACAGAATAGAAACAGGAACATTTTTATCTATGGTTGCAGCAACATCAGGAGAATTAATATTAAATAATACTAATTATAATAATATAAGTCCTGTATTAGACAAATTAGAAGAGTCAGGATGTAATATAAAAAGAGAAAAAAACAAAATAAGCATTGTATCTAAAAAAAGATTAAAAAATTTAGATATAAAGACACTTCCATATCCAGGATTTCCAACAGATATGCAGTCAATATTTTTAAGTATGCTTACTACTGCTAAAGGAACTTCAATAATCGTTGAAAACATATTTGAAAATAGGTATAAATGTGTACCTGAACTAAATAGAATGGGTGCAAAAATACGAATAGAAGGAAATACTGCAATAATAAAGGGAGTAAAGAGATTAATAGGTACATCAGTTAAAGCAACAGATTTAAGAGGTGGAATTGCATTAGTACTTGCAGGACTTGTTGCAAATGGAAATACTATTTTAGAAAATGTTGAATATATAGAAAGAGGCTATGAAAAATTAGAAACTAAGCTAATTAATATAGGAGCTAGTATATATAAAGAGAGGTGATACTTAGGCTTTGATGAAAACTAGTAATATGAAAAAGAAACAAAAAAGTAAAAATGAATCAGAAGATAATAAATTTAATTTTGATAATGATTATTTTATAGGAACTTCTGATAATAAAAAAGAAAAAATAAATGAAAATGGAAAAAGTAATAAGAAACATACAAGTGATACATTTGGTAAACTACATGAAGAAAATAAAGTAAATAATAAAAAGATTATAGAAAAAGAAAGAAAAAATGCAAGAAGGAAGATGATAACAAGAATAGTATTACTAGTTTTAATCTTAATTTTTATTTTTGTATGTCTAGCTATTTCACCTATTTTCAATGTAGAAGATATAGAAGTTAAAGGTAATTCAAAAGTTTCATCAGAAAGAATTATAAGTGTTTCAGAGATAAAAAAATATAAGAATATGTTTTTATTTAAAAAAAGTAGTGCTACAAAAAAAATTCTTCAAACTGAATCATATATAGAAAGTGTTAAAATTAAGAGGAATATTCCAAATAAGATAACAATATATGTAGAAGAAAGAGAACCAATATTACAAATTAAACTTGAAGATGATACTTATGTATATGTAAATAACCAAGGATATGTAGTACAATTTTCTGAAAACAAATTAGATAAGGTACCAGTAATAAAAGAAGTAGAAACAGATTTAATAAATCTAAAAACAAAAGAAAATACAATAAGATTAAATGAAAATGACCTAAATTCTATAGGAATTATTTTAAAAATAATGTCAATTATGAAAGATTATGAAATAGATTCATATATAGAAGGGTTTGACATTAGTAATACAGATGATTTAATTATATTTTTAAACCAAAAAAATAAAAAAGTTCATTTTGGAAGTTGTTCAGACTTAAATACTAGAATATTATATCTAAAGAAAATACTAGAAGACACTAAAAATGAAAAAGGAGAAATATTTATAAATGGAAATCTAAATGATGATTATATATTTTTTAGAAAAGAAGTGTAAGGAGGCTATTAATTTGAAAAAACAGTATTTAATAATTGGAATACTATGTTTTCTTATTGCTATGGGAATATCAATACAAATAAAAACAGTAAAAAGCTGGAATACGAGTACTTCTATGCAATCAACAGCAGAAAATAAGTTAAAAGATAGTATATTTAAAGCTAAAGAAAAATATGAAAATACATATCAGGAACTTCAAGATACATTAAAACAGTTAGAAGAAGTAAGATCAACTGTTGCTAATAGTAGTTCTGAGGCAGGTAAAATTGAAGCACAAATTAGTGAAATAAATAAATTACTTGGATATACAGAAGTTAAAGGAAAAGGTATAGAAATTGAAGTAAAAGATGGTACTCCTGAAAAAATGGAAGGATACGAGTATAATGATGAATATGTAAATTACTTAAGTAATTATATGGTACATGATGGAGATTTAAAAGAAATTGTAAATGAATTATTTAATGCTGGTGCAGAGGCTATATCTATAAATGGAGAAAGAATAGTAAGTACAAGTTCTATAAGTTGTTCAGGAAATATAATAAAAGTAAATAATGAAAAATTAGGTTCACCATATAAAATAAAAGCAATAGGATTACCAGATAATTTGTATGGAGCACTTGTAAGACCAGGAGGATATCTAGAAAGCATGGAATATGCTGGAGTAAAAATAAATGTTGAAAAGAAAGATAATATAACAGTTAATAAATATACTGGTGTATATAGTCAAGAATATATTAATAGGGTAGAATAGGAGGAATATATATGAAATCAAAGATTGTAATGCTTATAACTATTGCTATAATATGTATATTACTTACCAGTGTAATGTTTATTCAATTTAAAACTATAAGAGTAGTTGAAAAATCTGGACTTAGTGATATGAGAGAAAGTGAACTTAGAACTGAACTTTCATCTTGGAAATCAAAATATTCAGAAATAGAGACAACACTAAAAGAAAATAAAGAGCTATTAGAAAAATATAGTACTGATATATCAGATGAAAATAATACTTTAAAACTTTTAAAAGAAGATTTATCTAAATTGCAAACTTCAGTAGGATATACAGATGTAGAAGGAAGTGGAATAGAGATAACTGTTTCAGATGGAGAAGAGAGAGTTATGTCTACTGATTTACTAAATCTAGTTTATGAACTTAAATATGTTGGTGCAGAGGCTATTTCAATAAATGATGAAAGGATTGTTTCTACTAGTGATATTGTTGACATACAAGAAAAATTTATATTTGTAAATGGGCAAAGACTAATATCACCATATACAATAAAAGCAATAGGAGATAAATCATATCTAGAAAGTGCTATTAACATAAAAGAAGGATATAAAGACCAAATGGAAGAAGAAGGAAAACTTGTAACATATAAGTTACAAGATAATGTAAGAATAAAAAAATATAATGGAGTATTAGAAATTAATTATGGAAAATAGGAGGTTTACAAAATGATATATATTACAATAATAATAATAAGTTGTATTTTAGGTGTTATATTGGGAATAAACTTACCAACAATATCATATACATATTCAGGGTATTTAGCTATTGCGATAGTTGCTGCTTTAGATTCAGTATTTGGAGGGATATCTTCATCATTAAATAAAAATTTTGACATTAAGATATTTGTAAGTGGTTTTTTTGGAAATGCGATACTTGCAATGCTTTTAACATATTTAGGCGAAAAATTAAATGTTGATATTTACTTAGCAGCAGTTATAGTTTTTGTTGGAAGAATGTTTAATAATTTAGGAATAATAAGAAGGTACTATGTAGATTTATGGAGTAAAAAAGCAATAGAAAAAAATAGACAAAAAGTAAAAAAGCAAAATTAGAAATTGAACTGGATTTGAAAAGGTTAAATACTTTTTTAGATTCAGTTTATTTTTTTAGAGATAATTTTTATTCAAACAATTAGTATTATTTTTTTTAAGTTATTTTGAATTTTAACTATATTTTATAACTTATATTTTTTGTTGTGTTTTTTTAGTATAGCTATTTAAAAAATACATTTTTTATAAAATTATATTATCCTTCATTGAAATGGAAAACTTTTACAAAAAGTCTTGAAAAGTCAAAATAATTAGTATATCATATTTAAAGGAGGAGAAGCAATATGAACAAATTAAACAAAATATTTATAACTATTATAGTAGTTTTAATAATTATACTTACTTTTATTACGTATCAATATGTCATTCTTAAAGAAAACTCTAAAAAAGCGTTAGATGATACCTTAAGAAATGCAGAAGAGTTATATGAAGCCAATAAAAAAATTCAAGAATTAGAGTCAGAACTAGAATCATATAAAAAATAATAAGATATATTTACATATTTTGGAAAATAATATATATTAATTAAGGCATTATTTTATATTAAATTACAACACAGTTACAATTTGCGTATGTAATAGGCACACAGGGACACACTGAAAGAGAGGCATATAAAATGAAACGTTTTTTATCAATGATGTTGGTTATTACTCTTTGTTTGATTACAACAACTACTGCATTTGCGGCAGAACCTGAAGCAGACAATTCGGAAATCGATTATATGAATTACGATTTTCCGGCGGATGCAAAAGTGATTTATCAGGGAGAGGAAGGCGTTATATATCAGACACATGAGACAACAACTTCTGCACGGGCAATGCAATACAATGGCGTTTGGATTAGTGCAGGAAAGCAACCTATGGGAACTTTTGGCATTACGAATCCACATACGCTGGTAAAAACAACGGAAGGAACTTTTAAAATTGAATCCGAATATTCTGGTGCGAAAGCACAAATGATTCTTCGTTCAGGCACAGCAGCACTGGCAAATAAAACACTTACTGCAAAAGACGGAGATGTTCGGTTTTCTTTCAAGAGCAAGACAAAAAATTTGACTGTACATTATTTTGTACAAACTCATTCAAATGTACATGGAATGAGACTGATGTGTTGGCTCTGGTAAATGAAATAATTTATAATTGTAATAGTAACTATTAACAAATGTCCCATTATGTGTGCTGAGAGGAGTAGGCGTTTACGTCTGCTCCTTTCGTATTATATAGTGATTGTCCAAATAATTTTTTTGTTATAAAAATAATAAATATAAAAAATTATATTCTTAAAATAACATATAAATTTGAAATACTATTTAAGATATAAAATGTTAAAATATAATAGAAATAAGAGTAAAAAAGTATTTATTTTTATATTTTAAGTACAGCAAAAAAGAATAAAATACTTAAAAATATTAATAAATGATTGAAAATAGGCAAATGCGATTGCGAAAAATATACCAATATTAATATTTTTTCACAATGAATTTTTTAGCAAATGCCTACAAATATCTAATTTATAAATAATTTTTATTAAATTTTAATCTTTTTTGCTGTTTTAAGTAGATTATTGTTGATTTTTTAAGAAATTTGTTGTATCATTAATTAGTGTTTACAAATAAATAATTACAAAAACGTTACAAAAGGATTACAAAAAAGTGACAATTTCTATTGACTTTTTTAATAAAATATAATATTCTTAAGCAAATAAAAAAGATGGGGGAATAAACTTGGCAATAGGTGATATAATTGTTGGTATCGATATTGGAACGTCTAAAGTTAGCGCAGTTGTTGGCGAGGTAAATAACTTCAATCAAATTGAGATTATTTGTAGTACAAGCAATAAATGTCGTGGGATTAGTAAAGGAAAGATTATCGATGAGGATGCAATTTCTAATGCAATAGAGAAAACTATACTAGAAGCAGAAGAGATTTCTGATTTAAAAATTAACTCATCATACATTAATATTCCCGGAAAGTATGTGACAATAGTACAAAACAGTATCGTAAAAGAAGCAAAAGATAAATATGCTGGAATATCATTAAAGGATGTAGCTTTATCAATGAATCAGATAAGAGACATAGAAATTCCAGATGATAAGATTTTAATTGATATAGTTCCAGATAAGTTTATACTAGATGACGGTAAAATTACAGATGATCCTATAGGAAAGTTTAGCTCTAGCTTTACTTTAATGGCACAAATAATACTTGCAGATAGAGAATATGTAAAAAAAATAACTAATATATTTAGAAAAGCTGGAATTGATATTGATGGTATAGTTCCAAATACATTATCAGAAAGAAACTTAGTATTAGATATAAATGAACAGAGTGATAATGTAATGTTATTAGATATAGGAGCAGGAAATACAGATATAGGTATTTTTAATGGTTCAACATATGTATATACAAATACTCTTTCTCTAGGTGGAGATAATGTAACAAATGATATAGCTTATGTTTTAAATATTTCAACAGAAGAGGCAGAAAAATTAAAAAGGCAATATGGATTAGCTTTAAAATCTTTCATAGATAATGATAACAATATTGTACTTAATACATATATGGGTGGAGACTCAAAGAATAAAACTATAAAAAGCTCTCAATTAATTGAAATTATAGAAGCAAGAGTAGAAGAAATATTTTCACTTATAAATAAAGAAATTATAGCACAAGGTTTAAAAAATAGTATAAATAATGTTATACTAGTTGGAGAAGGTATAGTAAACTTAAATAAAAGTGATATGGCAGGAAAAATAATTTTAAATATTCCTGTAAAAATTGCAACAGGAAGATTAGTAACTACAGTAAAGCCAACTTTTAGGACAAGTTATGCTATAGTTAGATATATTGCATCAAGACCTTTTGCAAGTAGTGTATCAAGTAATATAGATACAAGAACAGAAAAATCATTTATAAAAACATTTGCTACAAAGGTTAGAGACTTTTTTTATTCTTAAAAAATTAATATTAATATAGTTTTTAATTTTAATGAAATATATAATATATAAGGAGGAGCTACTTTATGATTATGGAAAATGATGAAGTAAATTTCATGTTAGATGGAACAGCAACAATTAAGGTAATTGGTGTTGGAGGTGCAGGAAACAATGCTGTAAACAGAATGATAGATGCAGGTATAAAAAATGTAGAATTCATATCAGTAAATACAGATAGACAAGCACTTCAATTATCAAAAGCATCAACAAAAATACAAATAGGAGAAAAATTAACACGTGGATTAGGAGCAGGTGCAAATCCTGATATAGGAGCACAAGCTGCAGAAGAAAGTAAAGCGGAAGTTGCAGAAGCATTAAGAGGAGCAGATATGGTATTTGTTACATCTGGTATGGGTGGTGGAACAGGTACAGGTGCTGCACCAATAGTTGCTGCTACTGCTAAAGAAATGGGAATATTAACAATAGGTGTTGTTACAAAACCATTTACTTTTGAAGGAAAGAAAAGATTAGCACAAGCAGAAAGAGGAATAGAAAACTTAAAAGGAAAAGTAGATACATTAGTTGTAATTCCTAATGATAAACTGTTAGAAATTGTAGATC
>JAAWJE010000011.1 GCA_022796725.1 Clostridia bacterium
TGCTATCCCTATAGCTAAAACAACTGCTTCTAGGAAACTTATTCCTGCATTTCCTGCTAAAAATCCTGCAAAACATACACCTACTGCCATTCCTTCTGGTAGATGCTAAAAGTGACTGCCTTGTTTTTTTGTTTAGACTAATCTAGCCTCCAATATTAGATTAGTCTAATTATTATGCAATTTTTTACCATCACTTTTGTATTAGGTTTGCAAGTTTTTACCACGACTTTCGTTTATTTACTGCAAGTTTTTACTATGACTTTTGATAATGATTGCAATTTTTTAAAATTAAAGATAATATCTATTTGTTTATCTTGATGTACTTCAATTTTGTTAATAATTACTTTCATTAGTTCTGGTGTTGGGTTATCTAACCTTAGGAATTCTTTTATTGTTTTTTCTATGTCTCTGTCATTATCTTTGTTTTCTCCTGCTATTGTCTCTTTTAGCTCTTCATGGCTTTCTTCTTTTTGTTTAATTTCTTGTATTAATTTTTTTGAAACTCTTTCATACATTGTTTCGCTTATTTTATTATTCAATTTTTCAATATACATTTTATCAAGATTATCTTGAGTAATAGATATTTCTGCTTCTAACTTTTTTAGCATTTGGTTATAGTCGCATTTTGTTCTGTTATTTTCTATGTCTAATTTTAGTTTTCCACTATCTATATTTGAGAACAACTCTTTTATATATTGCAAAATTTTTTCTTCCAAACTATCATAATTAAATCCATGTGAAGTACAAAGTCCTAATTTCGAATTTTTACGATAATAATTACATATCATATATCTATGACTATTTCTTCCATTTTTAACGCCAATTTTGTGCTTACATTCATAACAGATAAGTAATCCACCTAGTAAATAATGATTCTTCTTTTCGTTTCTTTGATATTTCTGTGCTATATTCATTTTTTGCACTTTTTCAAATATAGCTTTATCAATAATAGATTCATGAGTATTTTCTACAATTACCCATTCATCTTTTGGATTTGCCCTTAATTTTCTATTTTTATAACTTATCCTACTTCTTTTGTTTTGTACTGTATTCCCAATATATACTTGATTAGTTAATATGTTTTTTATTGTTTTGCTTTCCCAGAATGATGCCTTATTGTATCTTAGCTGATTTGCTGTTGGAATATTGTTATTATTTAGGTAATCTCTTATTATGTTTATACTATTTCCGTTTACTGCCATATTAAATATAGTTTTTATAATTTCCGATTCTTCTTCACATATAATTAAATGGTTTTTATCGTTTTGGTCTTTTATATATCCTAGAGCAGTTTTTCCTCCTACCCATTTTCCTTGTTTTTGCATTGTATGTAATGCTGTTCTTATCTTTTTTGATAAATCTTTAGAGTACATATCATTTAGTATTGATTTGAATGGGGCTATATCGTTATTTCCATTATTATTTGAAAATGTATCTATTCCATCTGTTACTGAAACATATCTTACATTTTTCTCTGGGAACCATTTTTCTATGTATTCTCCTGTTTCTATGTAATCTCTTCCTAAACGTGATAGGTCTTTTGTTATTACCATATTTATTCTGCCTTGTTCTATATCTTGTACCATTCTTTGAAATGCTGGTCTTTTGAAGTTTGTTCCTGTGTAGCCTTGGTCAATGTATGTGTCTATAAGGATATATTCTTCTCCTAATCCTTTTACATATTCTGTGAGTAATGTTTTTTGGTTTTTGATACTTTCGCTTTCGTCAAATCCTCTGTCTGCATCTTCTTTTGATAATCTTATGTATATTGCTATTTTATATATTGTTCTCTTTATTCTTTCAAGCACTTATGCCTCCTTCCTATGCTTGAAAAGATAACTTGAATTCATATTAGGATTATAACTTTAGCATACACATAAGTCAAATTTATGAATTCAAATTATGAATTGCTTTAAGCATTAAGCTATTTTGTTCTCTAATAAATTTCTTAAGTAAAAGGCTAATATCTTTTCTATTTCTTCCCCTTCATCATTAAAGTAAACATTTATCTTAAAATCATTTTCCATGCGTTTCCTCCTGATACAATATATGTCATCCAGAGCTTCCTAGAACTAAAAGAAAAAGAAGAGAAATTTTCTTCTCTTCTATACTATTATTATAAATGTTTAAACTTTAAAAACAATGAATTGATTTTGAAGTGTTTTTGAAATATATAGTATCTCTTTTTTCCTTAATTTGATGCTTACGCAGGAAAGTGTTAATAAGAAACACCTAAAACACATAAAAGGTCAAGCCTTTTAGATTATTAAATTTGATTTTTTGTATTAAGTTTTTAATAAGTATACCTGCCTAGGTATTTTTACTTACTTTTTTATAAGTATTCTTTATATTATCTTCATAAAATTTTATCTCTTTTCTGTTTATTGAACTTTTTTGCCATATATGGCATTTTTGTTCAATATGATTTTATTATTTCAAATTTGTAGTATTAAAATTTGTAGCATTTTTTGTTGTTTTGTGTATTATTTCAGTGTTCTATTGTCTCTTCGGGTTATGAGCGACATTTGACGGCTTTTTGTGCCTTTGTGAAAATTAGAGTTTTTGTTGGTATTTAGGTATTTATAAGAGTTTTGATTTACGGAACATTTGTGCAGTTTTAGGGTATTTTTGGAGAGGATTTTACCCAATTTTTACCCAATTTCTTAGGCTGTTAAAACTTGTTTGTTACAGCCTAAGTATGCAAAATTTTTGAAGAAAATTTTGTATTCCTTAGTCGGTACGTTTGTTCTTAGATTCATAGCTCTTGTAGGTGCATTTTTGAAAATGAAAAATTTTAATTTTTGGAGGTAGATTTTTATGAGTAATTTAAGAGAGGTTAATGATGATATTTTGAAAAATTGGTTAGATTTTAGAGAAGATACTATTGCTAGTCTTACTTGTGTAGAGGATAAAAAGCATTTTATTTGCTTTGAGGAAATTTCGGAGAAGATTTTAAGGAATGTTCCTAAGCAGAATAAGAAATATGTTGAGAGACAATTGAAACAACTTGATGATAATTTTTTCGACTATATTTGCTATTGGAATGAGAAGTATTATAGGAATGGGTTTTGTGATGGGGTTCAGTTAATTATGGGATGTTGTAATTAAAATAATATAAAATCAGGAGGCCTTTCCTTCTGATTTTATATTATTTTTTCCATATTTTCTATCATTTCATCTTTGTTATATTCTTCTAAAACAGAATTGTATATATGCATAACATTAATATAATGTAATTCTTTCTCTATCTCATTAAATTCAAATGCAAATATCTCAGGAGTTCTTGGGATTTGATTAAAAGCAGAATTACTGTTTTTCAATTGATACCATTTTCCATATATGTTTTCATTATCATTAACTAAAATTAAATTATAGCTTAATTCATCTGCATAATTTATCATTCCCCATGCTAGAATTTCTTTTCCTTTTAGCATAGGTCTATATTCTTCCTCATAAATATTCCCAAAAAATTGATCTTGGCGTTCTCTTTTAAAAATCTTATCAACTATACTATGTATCTCAATTTCTATTCTCTTACTTGAAATAGTATTAATACGTATATTACTAAAAGTATCTGTGCTAACAGAATAATCTGTTATATTTATTTTCCCAGATGCGTATAACTTATTAAAATCATCTATCAATTCTTTTATTGGAATATAAATATTTTCATAAATACTATAATTTATTGTTTTCTTCCTTTCATTAATAGCTTCCTGCCTTTTTGTATTTTCTATTTCTATCTTTCTGTTTTTTTCATCAATAGCAATACGTTTTTTTAGAATTCTATCTAGTATCTCCAAATTTTTATTATTTTTTTCAACAGCTATTTGATTTTGAATTTCTTCCCAATTGCTAAATCTTTTATTTGGTTCTTTCTCTAGCATTCTTAAAATAGTAGTTTCTATATTAAATTCAATATCTTTATTATAACTTCTAGGATTTGTTACACTTCCATAAAGATGAGCATTTCTATATTCATCAGCTGTACCATTTTGTATTTTATATGGATAATTTAATAACGTAGCTATTTGATAAAAAACAATGCCCATCGAATAGATATCCATTTTTATTGTATTCTTTTCAAATTTCCATCCTTCTGGTGAAATATATTCTTTTGTTCCATACCCTTTGAATGTCATTGTTCTAGTTGTTTCTGAAACACTCTTTGATATTCCAAAATCTCCTATTTTTATAATTCCATCTTTTAATAAAATATTTTTTAATTTTATATCTCTATGAATAACTTTACTATTAATATCTTTCATTCCATTTATCAATTGTGAATATATTTTTTTCAATTCTTCATTTGTAATAACATTTTCGGAATTTTTTATATCTTCCATATATCCTTCTAATGTTCCACCATTACAATATTCCATTATTATATATGGTGGTAAATCAGAAAAAATTTCTCCATCATTGAAAAATAAATATTTAACTGTATTTTTTGATTCAACTTGCATTGATTTTGAAATTTCATTTTTAAAAGTTTCTAATTCTATTTTATCTGCGAAGTCAGATGAAAAAGTCTTTAATGCATAATACTCTCCATCATCTATTTTTTTTATTTTAAATACTGAAGAAAATCCTCCACCACCAATTCTTTCTTCTACTTTATATTCTTCTTTATTATTATCATATATGATACTATCTTTTGAAATTACCATTTAACTACTCCTTCTAGTTTATTATAAATACTCTTTCAATCCATCTACTATTTTATAAACTTTAGTCATTGGATTTCTTTGTGATGCTTGTCCATCTTTATTTAATTCCTCCATATATTCGCAATTATTTATTGCTGTATGTAGCATTCCCTCACTTGTTACCTTATCAAATATATTTGTATCGTTTTTAGTGTAATCACCTAATCCTTTTTTCTGAAATTCTTTGCTAAGTTCTTGTAAAACATCGTCTTTTGAAACATATCTATTTACTTTCTTAAAATGTGCTAATAACCAAAGTTCAAAGTTTGGATTAGACCAAGCAACATTGTAATCACAGTTTTTTATTGCAGAATCAAATTGTTCATCGTTATAATCATCTTTATCGAATACTACCCAAACTTGTCCATATACCTTATTTGCATGGTTAACTGTTTTTTGAGTATATTTTACTAAAGATGTTGTATTCATTCCTGTTCCTTTTACATCAATATTTGGAATTAGAACATCTACCTTATTACCATACTTTTCATTAATTTTTCTTTTTAATCCATTAAAATAATTAGGTTCTGTTTTCTTTCCTTCACATACAATCAAGTAATTAGCTGGTGCTTGCCTTTTACTTTTTAATCTATCTTTTCTTGAAATATTATTATTTTTCATAATCTATATCAAATTCTTCTAATACTGGAATAGCACCATATCTTCCAGTTAAATAATCTTTATTGTATGTTGCATCATTTCTTACTTTTTTACCTGCATTTTTATCATCTTCTAATATATAATCAGATAAAGCATATATTTCTGAAATACCATCTTTGTCTTTTTCTGCAAACCATATTTCATCTCTTCTAAAAGTTTCTTTATTTAAATTTACTGTATCATGTGTTGAATATATTAACTGCCCATTGCCTTTATTGGTATCACTATTATGGAATAAATTAATGATATATCTTGTTAATAAAGGATGTAGTTTTGCATCTAATTCATCAACAAATAATATCATTCCATTTTTTAATGCATCCATAAAGAAATCAAATAGATGGAACATTTTTCTAGTGCCATTAGATTCTAAGTAAAATGGCAATGCCTTTTCTTCTCCATTTTCTCCTTTATGAATAACTTCAATATCTATAATACCATTGTTGTTTTTCACTGCTTCTATTGAATCTGGTGTTGTTTTTATTCCTTCAATTCCAGAATCAAATGTCTTTATAAATTTTAGTAATTCTTTTTTGTAATTTTCATCACTTAATATTTTTAATGAAACTCTATTATTAATAAATCTTTCAAAATTAGGATTACCTAAGTCCAAATATGTGCTGTTTACAAACCAATCATATACATTACTAAAGTCATCATTATCCTTATCAATTTTGCTATATATATTTAAGAATAAAGTTCTTTCATCTATATTAGCTAATTTAGAAAGCTTATTATCTTTCATCATTTTTATATTGTTATTTTCTCTTTCAAATATAGAATAAAATTTATAAACTCTTTTTTCATATAGCCATTCTGAAATAATATTATCTTTTACTAATTCAAATCCATATTTATATATTTTATTGTTTTTAGCTAATATTTCTACTTCTAGGGCAATTGGATCATTATTTATCATAAAACTATATACATTTTCTTCATCAATTGGAGAATTCTTTTTAGAGTCATCACTTACTAGTATTCTATTTTTCATATATTCAAAAGCCTGTAATACATTAGTTTTTCCACTAGCATTGGCACCATAAATTGCAGATACTTTTAAATATTCACCACTATCTAATTTAGCTACATTATATTCATGTTCTTTTAATGAAGTTGCTTCCATATCTAAACAATTTTCATTTTTGAAAGATTTGAAATTTTTAAAACTAAATCTTATTAACATTTTAAAATCCTCCTTTACTTTATATATTATATGCTAAAATCAAAAAAATATCAATATTTTTGAGATATTTTCTCAAATTTTATTGATATTTTTTAATTTTATTATAATCGCTTGTTATTTTAAAGTGCAATTTTTGCACTTTAAAACATTAGAATTGCACTTTAAGTTTATAATTAGCCTTCTATTCTATCTTTTCATTTAATGGAATTTTACTAAAATTTCTATATTTATTATTTTCCCACTCCTCATATTTTCTTTTATAATTTTCTTCATCACTTGCTAATACTTCTGTGCCATCATCGAAAATAATTAGAATTTTACTCAAGTCATTTCCTCCAAAATGTAAATAGTCTTGTCCACCATCAATATAGCAATTTTCACATTTACAAGATACTAAATTATGCACACTTTTTGATTCAATTATATCTCCACATAACAAGCATTTCATTTTCATATTCAATCTCCATTTATAATCTTTAAATTTGTTAACTTTTTAGTAACATCATAATATTCCACTTTAGACAAAACTTTTTCTATTATTTCTTTACATTTCTTTTGATTATTTTTGATGTCCATTTCTATATTCATAAATTCTTTTTTCATCTTTTCTTCCATATCCTTATAATACTCTTTATTAATATCTAAAAATGCATATTTATTTACTTCTTTTAATTTGTTTTTATCTATATTATTACAAAAATAAATTAGGATTAACCTTTCTATAATGTATTTAAGTACCACTGAATCTTGAAAAGTTTCATCATCTATTATTTTTTCTTCATATAATATTTCTAAAAATACTATTGGTAAAACCATTATTACATTAAGGTATAATACTATAACATCTATTTTTTCTCTTTCAAAAAACCTTAGTATATTCCTATGAATTGTCGGATGTGCAAATTTAGATAAAACATTGTATATTTTATTATAGTCCTCTTCTATGTTTTTATATTTTTTTAATATTATTTTTCTCAAATAACTTTGTGATAAATAGTCTTTTTCTTTTCTATTTAGCTTTCTTCTTTCAATATAACGTTCATAGCTATCTTCTCTACAATATTCTTTTCTAACATTTGTATCTATTCTAATTCCAAATAGCATCATCATTAATTCAAATGCATTTCTAGTTAGAACTATTCCATCTAGTAATCTATTATTATCTACCAGCCTGTATGCACGCTTATATGTATCTATACAATCATTGAATAACTCAATTTCAATAGAATCACTTATTTTACTTTTGACTCCATATAATTTGTTTATAAAAATATCATTTATATCAAAAAAAACACTTTTACTTCATCATTCATTTATCCTACCATCTCTTTACACTTCAATTCAGCTTGTCTAATAACAGTTTGAACTGCTTTTTCACTCTTATTTGGTGGATAATGATATTTAATAAGTAACTTCTTAATTTCTATTCTCATTCTTGCTCTCGCATCAGTTTTAATATCCCAATCTATTGTCATATTTTGATTAACAGTATCTACAAGCTCTTTAGCTATTTGTACTAAAACTTCATCCTTCATCAATTCTTTAACTTCTAGATCATTTCCCAAAGCATCAAAAAAGGCTTTTTCTTCTATTGATAAATTATATTCATTTCCTGCTTTTAATTCTTCTTCGATTTCATTTTTCAAATTAATCATTTCTTGAATTATTTTTTCAATATCTTCTACGCTTGTTCTTTCATTATATGTAGCAGCAATTTTCTGAAATTTAGTTGAGAATTTTTCCATCATAACAACATTTTTCTTTCCCACCTGCTCAACATACTCCTTCAATGCTCTATTTAAAACTTCTACTGCAATATTTTTCTTTTGCATATTTGCAAGTTTGTTCAATATTTCATTACTTAATAAAGCTAATTGGTTACTATTATGAACTTCGCCTATTTGTAGCATTTCATCATCTTGTATTGCTCGTTCTAACATCTTAGCCACATTTTCATTTATTTCTTTTACATCTATTTTTTCTCCACTTAATTTAGAAATAAATGATCTTACAGATATAAAGAATAATATCTCATCTTTTAATTCTTGTGATAAAGCTCCTGTACATAAAGAATATAAACTCTTAACATCATAACTATATCTCATAAATGCTTTTTTAATTTCTTCTGTTTTTAACATCCAGTTTGCTCCAGCCATAATAATTTCATATTTATCACTATCTGTTGTAGTAGCAAAATGCCCATATTCAAAACCTTTAAATAAATCTCTAATTAACTCTACTTTATCATTTAAAACTTTTACTAGTTCAGTATTATCTACTACCTTACCTTGATCTCTTTTGGTATATGTTTTTAAAGCATCTAATAGCCATCTTTTTAATCCAATATAATCAACTATTAGTCCACCTGTTTTATCTTTATAAACTCTATTTACTCTTGCTATTGCTTGCATTAAATTATGTGCTTTCATAGGCTTGTCTATATACATAGTTCCAAGCCCTGGTACATCAAATCCTGTTAACCACATATCTACTACTATTGCTATTTTAAAATCAGAATCCATATCTTTGAACTCTACTTCTAATTTCTTTTTATCCATTTTAGAGCCTATAGCTTTTTGCATCTCTTCATCATCTTTATTATTTGATGTTATTATCATATTGATTTTGTTTTTCCATTCTGGTTTAATATCTAAAAATTTCTTATACATTGTATATGCAGACGTTCTTGAATATGCGACTACCATAACCTTATTTGCAATACTTGCTTCTATTTCTTCATAGTGTTTAATAATATCTCTAACTATCATTTCAAGTCTATCTGGATCTTCTATAATCTGTTTCATTGTAGCCATTGCTTTTTTAGATTCTGCTATTTTATATTCTTCCACCCCATCTTCTTTTTCAAGCATATTATAGTAATCATCTATTTCATCTAAGATTTTTTGGTTTAGTCCAACTCTTGCCATTCTTGATTCATACATAATTGGTACAGTTGACCCATCCATTATAGCTTGTGTCATGTCATATACATCTATAATATTTCCAAATATGTTTGTCGTAGATTTATCTTTTGTTTCTACTGGTGTTCCAGTAAATCCAATATATGTAGCATTTGGAAAAGCATCATGTAAATATTTTGCAGTTCCATATTTTTTGTATGCTTCCATTTTTTCTTTGTCAAATTTAATAGTTGCATCCAGTCCATAATGACTTCTATGTGCCTCATCAACTAATACTAGAATATCATCTCTTTGACTAAATACGCCCATTTCTTCTTCAAATTTTTGCAAAGTAGTAAAGAATATTCCTCCTGATTTTCTTGCATTTAGTTTTTCATTTAAATCTTCTCTACTTTCTATCTGTACTGGATCTTGTTTTAAATATGCTGAACATTTTGCAAATGTAGTAAATAGTTGATTATCTAAATCATTTCTATCTGTTACAACTACTATACTAGGATTATTTAATGATTTTATCATGTTTCCAGCATAAAATACCATTGAAAAACTTTTTCCACTTCCTTGTGTATGCCATAAAAGTCCTGCTTTTCCTGTTCTGTTATCTATTGCCGTTTCTGTACTTGCAATTGCTTTCTTAACTCCAAAGTATTGATGATATGCTGATAAAATTTTAAAATCTTCACTCCATAATATAAAGTTACTAATTATATCTAGTAGCCTATCTTTTCTAAACATTCCATTAAATAGCGTTTGATGTGTTGGCATATTCTCTAATACTTCATCTGAATCTTCTATCTTTTTCCATTCTGAAAATCTACTCCACGGACTTGTTATTGTTCCAGCTCTTGCTTGTACTCCATCACTTACAACCATAAATTGATTATAATAAAATAATGTTTGTATATGTACTTCTTGATATCCTTTTAATTGATGATATGCATCTATTAATTTGACATCTTCTCTTATTGTAGATTTTAATTCTATTACAACTAGAGGCATACCATTTATAAATATAATTATATCTGGTCTTTTTTCGCTATGTTCGATAATTGTATATTGATTTATTGCTTTGAATGTATTGTTTTGGATATTGTCTAAATCTAATATTTTAACAGTTTTATATTTAGTTTCTCCATTTTCTTGAATAGGCACAGGTATTCCCTCTAATAAATATTTTGTAAATTGCTTATTATTTAATATAGTATTGTTATTATCTAAATTTCTAATAATTCTTAATGCTTCTTGTATTTGTTCTGATTTGATTCCCTTATTTATTGTTTCTATTGCTTGAACTATATCTTCTTCTAACAATACTTTAGAGAAGTCTGTTCTTTCCATTTCATATCCATTTATACATTCATATTCTAGATTTCGTAACATCTCCATTGTTACTTTTTCTAGTGTTTCTTCATCAAACATAATTACCTCCTTAGATAATTCCTTCTACTATTTCTTTCTCATTTGTTATCAATTTAAGAATTCCATTTTTTCTTACGGTATATGAAACAGATTTCGATGATATATCATTAATATTGTATGATTTGCTAATTTTATATCCTTCATATACTGCAAAACAAATATATAAACTATATCTATTACTCTCTGTTGTAGCTAAGCAAATAGCATTATTAATTTCATCGGCAATTAATACTACTTTTCCTAGTTGTTTACCTAATTTATTTTTCTTCTTTTTATCTTCCTCATAATATTTTGTTTTTTGAGCCAATGAATATATACATAAAGTTATTTCTTTCAATGTTCTATTTGAAATTTTTATATGATTATCTTTTGCTAGTTTCTTCCATTCACTATCCCATTCCTTATTTATTATTCCATTGTATCCCATAATAGTGTCTTTACCATTATTAATAATCATTTCATATTCGTTGTCTATTGCATTTTTTATTGCTTTTTTAATTAGCCCTTGATTTCTTTGCCTATGTGCTATTAAATCTGCAAATTCTTTAATATAGGTCAAATCCTTTTCGTATATATAATTACGCATAAGTATTAAAAAGCCAAAAATATCAGTCTCAGTAAATGTATTATCTTCAATTACTTTTTTATAATAATTAAGTAAATTTTTTTCTTTTAAATCCATTTTTCCCCTCTACTATAAATAGCAATTTGTCTAACTAAATTTCTATTTTATCTAGGTCTATTTCTCCATTCATTAGTCTTGGCAATAATGTGTCTCTTAATTTCGTTAAAGTGTCATTTTCAATAAAATTAGCTTTTATTTTAGCTACTATTACTTTTATTTGTTCTTCAAATTTTTTATTTACTTCATCTGTACCAATTATAATTTTAATTTTATTCATATTTACTTGATTTATTTTAGGCTGCACAGCTCCAGTAATTAAAGCTTCTATATTCTTTTTTCTCAATGCAAACATTAGATGTTCTGTACTTATAATTGTACCTTGTAAAACATGTGCATGATTATTTATCCAATTTTTACCCCATATATATTGTAAAACAGGATATCCTTCTGTAGTTTTTACTGTACCATCCTCTCCTATCAATAAATAGGTGTCATCAAAGATATAATCATCTACATAGTCAATTATTGAAGTTGCACCATAATAAGGATATATTCCTTTATGTCGCTCTCTTTCTCTACTAGACATTGGCTTTCTGTTTGAGTCATAATTAACTGATACTTCATTTAAATTAAAATACTTATAGCCTTCTGGTAGGTTATTTTCATATTTAGAATAAAACTCTTTGTATAATATATCTCCTAATTTATACAAATTATCATTTATCTGATTATTTAATTCAATTTTTTTATCAATTTTAGAGAGTATATTAGCAATTTTATGTTGTCTTTCTAATGATATATAGTTGAACTTAAAATTTAATAAGTCATTTATTTGAATATTTGGTTGTCCTGTAGTTCCAAATGCAATTCCATTTATATAGTCTCTGAATCTTCTCATTTGTATCATATAGTAAATAAACTTGCTATCATAATTTGTTTCATCAATTACAAGCCTAATTAATCCATTATTATATACAGAATTATAATCATTTTCTATATATTTATTAATTCCTACTGTACTTCCTGTTCTTGCAATAATAATATTACCTTTTCTTAATTTATATCTTTTATAATTATCTTCATTTATCTTTGTATATCCCCAATCAACATACTCTCGATTATTAGATATGTCACCTATCCTTAAACATTTAACTCCAGTATCATACTCTACAATAGGAGCTCTTTGTATAGCATCTGCTCCTGTATTTGCACTTATTATTACATCTTTTAATTTAATATCCATACCCAATAGCCTCCAATTTCTTCTTTATTTCTTCTTCCAACTTATGAGACTCTTCAAATTGTACTTTTAAATCTGTTGTCAAGTTTTTCATCTTCTCTTCAAATGATACTCCATCATCTTCTTGTTCTTCTGTTCCTACATATCTTCCTGGTGTTAATACATAATTATTTTCCTTTATTTCTTCTATTGTTGTTGCTTTGCAAAATCCTGCTGCATCTTCATAATTCTCATCATTTTGAAAATTATGATACGTACTTGCAATTTTAGATATATCACTTTCATCTAGTTCTCTTAGCTTTCTTGTAACCATTGTTCCTAAATTTCTGCTATCAATAAACAATGTTTTTCCTTTTTGCTTTTTATTTCTGTTTAAAATCCATATACTACAAGGTAT
>JAAWJE010000073.1 GCA_022796725.1 Clostridia bacterium
AAAAGTATATGTATGAGTATGGCTTATAAACTTACTTATATATGTACTTCTTTATATATAAAAATAAAAGTAAAGACAATATATTAAATTATAAATATTATAAAATAAAGATTAATGGAGGAAATATTTAAAGTGAATAAAAAAGCTACATCTATAAATAATAAAAAGTTTGTAAAAGTAATATTTGGAAATAAGTCAAGTATAAATAATTTTGAATATAAATATGGAAAGTAAATATTGCAACTAATCGAATATAAATGAAAAACATCAAAAAGACATAGGAGATTTTAGTTTTTTAAAAGAAGACAAAATAATTAGATGGCTAGTTAGAGGAGATACTATTTATGATGTTGTACTTCCTGAAGATAGTGAAATTGTTAAATATAAAAATGAGAATATAGTATTTCTAACAAATAAAATAATTTTGAATAATCCTAAATTATAACAGATGAAATGGTTATGCAATTTTATAAAAAATCGAATTTACCAGAAAAATCATATTTTAAAGCAATGATAGGATGTGAAATAAGAGGACATATAGATACAGCTAAACAAATATTTAAAGATAAAGTAAATAAGTCAAATGTAAAACTAGCAATATCAGAATATGAAGATTTTTGCAAACCAAGAGATGATTGGAAACCAATAAAAAATAGTTATAATGGTGAATACTTAACAGAAATTCATGAGATGCTAAAGAAATTTGAAAGTACAAAGTTTTAAAAATTGGTAAATTATATTTATAGGAGGTTAATAAATGAGTAGAACAATAAAAATGGCAACTAATGAAAATGAAAAAGAGATACTTAAAATATACCATTCTTTAATTGGAACTTTTGGATGTACATGGAATAAATATTATCCAACAATCGAAGATATAAAAAAGGATATTGAAAATAAATCAATGTATATTGTATGTAATGAAGATAAGATAATAGCAGTAGCATCAGCAGGAAAGGACACAGAACTAGAAAAATTAAAATGTTGGAATAGGAATATAAAAAATCCGTGTGATTTACATAGAATTGGAGTATTAAAAGAATTTCAAAATAAAGGGATAGCAAAGGAATTAGTTAGATACATAGAAAACGATGTTAAAAAAAGAGGATTTGATGGAATTCGTTTTTTAGTAAGCAAAACAAATCCACCAGCATTAGCAATATATAATAAACTAGGATATAAGAAATGCGGAGAAACTAATATGTATGATATTAATTGGTTTTGTTATGAAAAAAAATTAGAGAAAAGGGAATTATAAAATAAAAGTTTACATAAATTGACTGCATTTTAGAAATATGATATAATTATAATGTTGTATGAAACTGTTCGCTTGAAAAAGCGAATCAACTATCTTTTAGATGGATGAACGAAAGGAGCTATATATGATGGATTTAATCTTTGCTGGAATTTGTGCTGCTACATGGGGGACCGTTTTTTTCCCTGAAGAAACTGAGAAGGCTAAGAAAGTAGTAAAAGAAGCTGTCAAACTTACAAGAGAACAGATGTCAGCGTCTGCCCGCACGGAAAATGGAGACTTAGTAAAAGGATATCGTACCCAAGAAGACGCTCGGAGAGGCAGAACGAAGCTTGCGGAGGGAGATGTAGTTTATCTTCCTAACGGTTCGATTATTAAAGTAGAAAAAGGCATGAAGGACGTCCAGTCTGATGGCTGGTGGTATGCCTGGACGACACTGTGATAATGCTCCAAAAAAGACCTTACCCTGGTTGTTACAATAAAGGCCAGGGTGAGGCCTTTTTTATTTATAAATATTAAAAAATTATAATTGTAAATTTGAACAATTTAGCATTTTATGTTATATTTACAATTAATGTTTTATATGGGAGTGATAATATTGGATATTAAATTAGAAAATAATATAGAAGTAGAAGATTATAATAATTTAAGAGAAAAAGTAGGTTGGAGAATAAAGGATAGTAAAGTAATAAAAAGAGCTTTAAATAATAGTAGCTTTATGAAAAAAGCAATTATTGATAATGAAACTGCTGGTATGGCTAGAGCTATTAGTGATGGTATGTATGCTTTAATAGTAGATGTAATTGTAAGCCCAGAATATCAAATAAAGGTATTGGAAAATTGTTAATAAATGCTCTACTTAAAGACTTAGAAGATAGTATAGATGTAGGAGAAGAAATTAGTGTAAATTTAGTTTCAATGCAAGGAAAAGAAGAATTTTATGAAAAATGTGGTTTTCACAAAATTCCTTATGATTATACAGGATATGGAATGAAAAAGAAAATTCAAAAATAAAGGAAAATTAAGTATGAATATAGAAGAGATAAAGCTAGATAATTTGAAAAATACATTATATCTAGTAGAAAAAGTTTTTAACGAATTTGAAGCACCAGATTATAGCAAGGAAGGAATTGAAAACTTTTATAAATTTGCAAATTATAATAATATAAAAGAAAGTTTAAATAGAAATCTTAAAATATTAATTGCCAAAGATGAAGAAAAAATTATTGGAATGATTGCATTTAGAGATTATTCTCATATTAGTATGTTATTTGTAGATAAAGAGTATCACAGAAAAGGTATAGGGGCTAGATTAGTAGAGGAAGCAAAGAAATATTGCAGATTTAATAATAAAGAAATAGAATATATAACAGTAAATTCATCTCCTTATGCAGTAGACTTTTATCATAAATTAGGATTTGAAGATACAGATACTGAAAGACTTACAGATGGAATAAGATTTATTCCAATGAAATTAAAAGTAAATGAAGATATAATAAAATTAGTATCACCATCAGAAGAATATAAAGAACAAATAATGGATTATAGAAAGGTATTCTTAGAAAATAATCAATCTTTTGATGGATGTGCAGGACTAAAAGATGTAAATTCTTATGAAGAATGGATAGATTTTGATGATAGACTTAAAAAGAAATATGGAAAAGATTGTCCATCTTCTAAAGTATATTTAGCAATAAGAATTAAAGATAATAAATTAGTAGGAATTATGGACTTTAGATATAGCTTAAGTGATTTCCTTTACAATTATGGTGGAAGTATTGGATTTAGTGTTTTGCCATCTGAGAGAAGAAAGGGATATGCAAAAGAAATGCTAAGACTAATGATTACAAAATGTATAGAGCAAAAAGAGCAGAAAAAACAGACTTTTGGTAGAGTACTACTAACTTGTGATAAAGAAAATATTGCTTCTGCTAAAACAATAATTGCAAATGGAGGAATTTTAGAAAATGAAATTACTGATAAAGTTAATTTATCAGAATCTGGAACAATACAAAGATATTGGATTAGTCTAAAAAAGCATTTTGCAAATTGCGTTTTAAATGATACAAATGTAGAAAGTGTAGAACAAAAGATGCTTAATATAAATAATAATGACTTCAAAGGAGATATATACTTAAATAATTTTACTAAAATAAAAAATCCATATATCCTTGAAAATGGTTTATGTATGAGAGATACAGGATATAAATGGCTTGAATTTTATGATTATAATTCTAAAGTTAGATTGACTGCCATGTATAATGAAAAAAATGAAATTTTTGAATGGTATTTTGATATTGCAAGAGTAATTGGAAAAGAAAATGGAATTCCTTATGAAGATGATTCATATTTAGATGTTTTATTGACTAAAGATGGAAAAACTATTTTATTAGATGAAGATGAATTAAAAGAAGCATTAGAAAGAAGAGAAATAACAAAAGAAGAATTTGATGAAACTTATGATATAGCTAATAAGTTAATTAAAAGACTAGATGGAAATAAAGAGAAAGTAAAAGAATTTACTGATAAATATTTAACTATGATATTAAATAATAATTAAAAAAGAAGGTAAAAAAATGTTTTGGAATCCATGGCATGGATGTCATAAATGTAGTCCAGGTTGCTTAAATTGTTATGTTTTTTATTTGGATAAGAAACGTAACAAAGATACGAATATTATAACTAAATCAAAAAGTAACTTTAATTTACCATTAAAAAAAGATAGACAAGGAAATTATAAAATACCATCTGGAACTCAGGTGGCAACTTGTTTTACATCAGATTTTTTTATAGAAGAAGCAGATAACTTTAGAGATGACGCTTGGAATATTATTAAACAAAGAAAAGATGTCGACTTTTTTATTTGTACAAAAAGAATAGAAAGATTTAATCAATGTATTCCAAAAGACTGGAATGATGGATATGATAATGTTATAATTGGAGCTACTTGTGAAAATCAAGAGAAAACTAAAGAGAGATTACCAATTCTTTTAAATATTAAAGCAAAACGCAAATATGTTTTAATAGCTCCTATTTTAGAAGATATTGATTTAGAACCATTTTTAAAGGATGCTAAAATAGATTTAATATCTGTTCGGAGGAGAATCTTATGAAAATGCCCGTGTTTGTAATTTCGATTGGATAAAACATATAAAAAAAACTTGTGATAAATATAATATAAAGTTTGATTTTCACCAAACAGGATCAAACTTTGTTATGAATGGTAAGCATTATAAAATAGAGCATCGTAAAGAATATTCTCAGGCAAAGAAAGGAATGAAATATTTATAAAAATATAAGGGACAAATAATTATGGATAGATTTAAAAGTGTAAAATTAGTAAGTATATTAGGAATGATTGGAAATGTATTTTTGCTTATTATAAAAGGAATAATAGGATTTATGACAAATAGTAGAGCTATGATAGCAGATTCATTTAATAGTGCTGGAGATATCTTTGCTTCTTTTATGACCTTTATAGGAAATAAAATAGCAAGTAAACCTTATGATGATGACCACAATTTAGGACATGGAAAAGCAGAATATATATATTCAATGCTTATAAGTATAGTAATGTTTATTATGTCAATAAATATTTTAAAAGATTCAATAATTTCTATTTTTATAAAAAGTGAGTATGAATTTTCTATATGGCTTATTATAGTATGTATTATTACAATTGTAGTTAAATTTTGTTTATATATATGTACAAATAATATGTCTAAAAAATTAAATAATTTACTTTTAGAGGCAAATGCAAAAGACCATAGAAATGATTGTATTATTACAGCTTTAAATTTAATATCGTGTATTCTTACGTTAAATGGAATTTTCATTATAGATGGTATAGTTGGAACTTTAATTGCTATATGGATACTAATTACAGCAATTAAAATATTTAAAGAAAGTTATGATGTATTAATGGATAAATCTATAAATGAGGATACAAAAAATAAAGTTTATAATATAATTAATAATCATAAAGAAATAAAAAAAGTAACACATTTTAATTCAACTCCAATAGGATATAAATATCAAATTTCTTTTTCAATATTTGTAGATGGAAACTTGTCGACATTTGAAAGCCATGATATAGCAGACAATTTAGAAAAAGAAATAGGAAAAAACATAGAAGAAATATATTTAACAGTAATTCATGTAAATCCTTTTTAGTTTATATGAATTTAAGGAGAAGAATTATGTTTATAGAAAAAATTAATAGCCCAAAAGATATAAAAGGAATAAGTATTAATGAATTAATAATACTATCATCAGAAATAAGAGATATAATGATAAATAGAATTTCTAAATGTGGTGGTCATCTTGGACCTAATTTTGGAATAGTTGAAATGACAATAGCTCTTCATTATGTATTTAATTCACCAATTGATAAAATAATTTTTGATGTATCACATCAAAGTTATGTACATAAAATTTTAACAGGCAGAAAAGATGGATATATTTGTGAAGAATATTTTAGTGAGATTTCAGGCTTTGCAAATCCAGATGAAAGCGAACATGATTTTTTCAAATTAGGTCATACTTCTACATCTATTAGTTTAGCCTCAGGATTAGCGAAATCAAGAGATTTAAAAGGAAATAGAGAGAATATAATTGCAATTATTGGAGATGGAGCTTTAGGTGGAGGAGAGGCATTAGAGGGATTAAATTTTGTAAGTGAGTTAAAAAGTAATTTTATAATTGTTGTAAATGACAATAATATGTCAATAGCTGAAAATCATGGAGGCATATATGAAAATCTAAAAAAATTAAGAGAAAGTAATGGAGAATATCCTTGCAATTTATTTAAGGCAATGGGGTTAGAATATATATATGTAGATGAAGGAAATAATATAGAAAAATTAATAGAAGTATTTTTAAAAGTTAAAGATATAAGCCATCCAATTGTTGTACATATTAATACACAAAAAGGAAAAGGATATAAACTTGCAGAGGAAAATAAAGAAAGTTGGCATAATCGAAGACCATTTGATATAGATACAGGAGATTTAAAGAAATCTAGTAAAGCTGTTAGCTATGAAAATATTAATGCAGAGTATTTATTAGCTAAAATAAAAAATGACCCACAAGTAGTAGTGGTAGTTGCTGGCGTCCCATCATGTATTGGATTTACAAAAGAAAAAAGAGAAATAGCAGGTAGGCAGTTTATTGATGTAGGAATTGCAGAAGAACATGCAGTAGCTCTTTGTTCTGGAATAGCAAAAGGTGGAGGAAAACCTATATTTGCTACACAGTCAAGTTTTATGCAAAGAACTTATGATCAATTATCTCAAGATTTATGTTTAAATAATAATCCAGCAACAATATTAGTAAATAGAGCATCAGTTTATGGAGATAAAGATGCAACACATCTAGGACTATACGATATAGCAATGATGAGCAATATTCCGAATTTAGTATATTTAGCACCAACTTGTAAGGAAGAATATTTAGCAATGCTTGATTGGAGTATAAATCAAAATAAATATCCAGTAGCAATACGTATTCCTTATAATGGAGTAATATGTTCAAAAAGACAAATAGATAAAGATTATAGTAACTTAAATAAATATAAAATCGAAGTAACAGGAGAAAAGATAGCTATTATAGCACTTGGGAATTTTTTTCAAATAGGAGAAGAATTATTAAATAAAATATATAGAGAATTAAAAATAAATCCAACACTAATAAATCCACGTTATATTACAGGAATAGATGAAGATTTATTAGAAAACTTAAAAAATAATCATGATATAGTTATTACATTAGAAGACGGTATTATTGATGGAGGATTTGGAGAAAAAATATCAAGTTTTTATGGGACAAGTGATATGAAAGTTAAAAATTATGGAATTAAGAAAAGTTTTCCAGATAGATATATAGTAGATGAGCTTCTAAGAGAAAATGGAATTACAGATTACAAAATAGTTGAAGATATAAAGAAAATGATTTTAAATTAACTACTAAATATAAAAGGAGTTTATTAATTATGCAATTATCAGAGCATTTTACATATAGAAAAATAATAAAATTTACTATACCATCAATAATAATGATGATATTTACTTCAATTTACACTGTAATAGATGGAATATTTGTGTCAAATGTTGTAGGAGATGAAGCATTTGCATCTGTTAATTTAATATATCCATTTATTGCAATACTCGGAGCATTTGGATTTATGGTAGGTTCAGGCGGTAGTGCCATAGTGTCAAAAACAATAGGCGAAGGAAAAAAAGAGAAAGCTAAAAAATATTTTTCAATGCTAATATATTTTATAATATTAATTGGAGTGATACTTACTATTTTTGGTGTAATTTTTATAAGACAAGTATCTAAATTACTTGGTGCAGATAGTAATACATTAGAAAACTGTGTAATATATGGAAGAGTAATGATTTTAGGAATAACTGCCTTTATGCTTCAAAATACTTTTCAAAGTTTTCTTATTGTAGCAGAAAGACAAAAGTTTGGACTTATGATTTCTATAATAGCAGGAATATGTAATATAATAGGAGATTTTATACTTATTTATGTATGCAAGTTAGGTGTTTTAGGAGCAGGACTTGCAACAATTTTAAGTCAATATGTAGGGGGACTTATACCGCTTATATATTTTGCTAGAAAAAATAAAAGTAATCTTTCATTAGTTAAAACAAAATTTGAAAGAAAAGTAATATTAAAAGCTTGTACAAATGGTTCTTCAGAAATGCTCACAAATGTTTCTATGTCAGTAGTAAATATTTTATATAATCTTCAACTGATGAAATTAATTGGAACTGATGGAGTTGTAGCTTATGGAATTATAATGTATATAGCATTTATTTTTGTAGCAGTATTTATAGGCTATTCAATAGGAACAGCAGCAATTATTGGATATAATTATGGAGCAGATAATAAAGAAGAACTTAAAAGTTTACTTAAGAAAAGTTGTACTATTATTGGAATATTTGGATTATTAATGACAGTCTTATCCGAAATATCTTCAAATTTATTAGCTAGTATATTTGTAAGTTATGATAATAATTTATTAGAATTAACAGTAAATGCAATTAGAATTTTTGCACTATCATTCTTATTTAGTGGATTTAATATATTTGCATCAAGTTTTTTTACAGCTTTAAATAATGGATTAGTTTCAGCTATAATATCGTTTTTAAGAACTTTGGTATTCCAAGTATTAATGATTTTCTTGCTTCCAATGTTTTTAGGTGTAAATGGAATTTGGAGTTCTGTTGTAGTAGCAGAGATATTATCTATTATTGTTGTAATATTTTTAATAATAAAAAATAAGAGTAAATATGGATATATTTAAAATATAATAAAATTATAAAAGGTAAAAATATGAAAGAAAAAATTAATTTAAAAAACATACATATATTAATTATTTTTGTAGGAATAATATTTGTTAATCTTAGTATATTTCACTCAAATTTATGGTTTGATGAGAGTTATTCTGTTGGAATGGCAAATAATAATTTTTTAGATATTTGGAAAATTGGGAGTCATGATGTGCATCCAGTATTATATTACTGGATTTTACATATAATTTCTATTTTTACAGGTAACTCTATTTTGGCTCTTAGAATTTTTTCAGGTTTTATTATCAGCTTAACAGGAATTTTAGGATTTTCTCATATTAGGAAAGATTTTGGAGAAAAAACAGGTTTGATTTTTTCATTTCTTATATATTTTTCACCAGTAAATAGTGTATATGCAAATGAGATTAGAATGTATTCTTTAACAATGTTTTTAATTACTATTTTAGGTATATATGCTTATAGACTAGCTAAAGAAAGTAAAATATCATATTGGATAATATTTGGCTTTGCAAGTTTATGTAGTATATACACTCATTATTATGGACTTATGGCAGCAGGTATAATAAATGTAATATTATTTATATATTTTATAAAAAAGAAGAACAAAAAAGCATATATTACTCAAATTATTTTAGGAATATTTCAAGGAGTGTTGTATCTTCCATGGCTTATACATTTACTTGTGCAGTTAAATAGTGTAAGTAAAGGTTTTTGGATTGAAGTTAAATTTCCTAAAAGTTTAATTGAAATTTTAGGATTTACTTTTTCAGGAGATTTAGAGTTTTATATAGGTGCTATAATTTCTATTGTTATCTGTATTTATATAGTATATTTATTTATAAAAAGTCGAGAGATAAAAGAAAATTTACCTGCAATATTTGCAATATTAGTATATGGTTTAGTAATATTTGCAGCTTGGATAATTTCTAAAAAAATGAATTCAGATATTTTATATTATAGATATATATTTGTAATAACAGGTATAAGTATTTTTGCTTTAAGTTTTATGCTTGCAAAGGGAAATGATAAATACACATTTATAATTTGCATAATTATTTTAACGGTTAGTATTTTTAATAATATTTCAATGGTAAAAGAAAATTATAGCAAGTCTAATTTAGAGCCAATAAAATATATAAAAGATAATATCAAAGAAGGAGATATTATTACTTATCCAGATATAGGAAGCGGTTCAGTAATTGCAATGAATTTTCCAAATTATACAAAGTATTTTTATAATGAAGGAAATTGGGGAGTAGAAGAAGCATATAAAGCCTTTGGCAAGCAAATGAAAACTTATGTAAATAAAGACTTTTTAGAAAATTGCAAAGGAAGATGTTGGATAGTAACTTCTGGTGGTACAGATTTTTATGAGGAATGTTTTGAAAATGAAGATTATAAATTAATAATGAATAAAAGTTTTCAAACAGCTTATAAAGAATATTATTATAAGATATATTTAGTAGAGTATATAAGAAAGTAAAATTATATAGAAAATAATTAAAAGTAATTCTAAAACTCTTGATTGATTTTTTATTAATAAAAGTTTTATATAAAGATGATAAGGTAAACTTTCAAAAGGAAAATTTAAGAGAAAATTAAATAAGAGATAACAATTTTATATAATGTTTTTATTGAAATTCGAATATTAAAATGATGTAGTTCTATATCAACTATACAAAATATTTATGAGAAAATAATAATAAAATTAGATTTTTAATTACTTTAATAGGAAACAAACATTATTTAGTTAATAGTTATATAGTTTGATTATTTTGAAACTTTAGCCTCAAAATTCCGTATATAAATAGACCGATATTTACCATTTGATTGTCCAACAGAACTGGCATCAAACCAAACTCTTACTTTTTGACCATATTTTACATTTACAGTAATCGAATTAGTAAGGTACCATGTATCATCTCCTGTTCCTCTTTTAAAAGTTTTAGGTCCTGCTATTGTTCTTCCAGTAGATGCGTCAAGGACTTTCATTGTTAGTTTGGCATCACCAATACCCTTATCTACATCTGGAGCACCTGATGCACCATCTGCTACTCTCCAATTAACAGTAAAGGTTACTTTTGTCCCTTTTATTGTTTTAATGGGAGTGGTATTAGTGTTGGTAAAAGTAAATGAGCCTATTGGAGTCTCACCAACGTTCAAGGTTTCTGTACCAGCGGCAGATACTTTTGATGAAAATACGGTAGATAATGCTAAAACTAATGTTAATATGAAACCAATTGCCCGTGTCTTTGCTTTATTCATTTTTAAATTCTCCTATAAATTCCTAGCTTTTTTAGAGTGCCTAAATTTTCTAGGCAGTTATTATAAGAACATTAAAATAATGTCTTACTTAATAATAATAGCATAAGATATAAAAATATTATTAATTAAATAGAAAAAAGTGGAAAATATATTGACAATAACTTTTTTATGAAAAATAAAGAAAAAAATGTATAATAAAAGCAAACCTCGTAATTTCTGAGGTTTGCTAAGTAAAAATTATATATTAATGATTTCTTTCTAGTTCTATAATTACATCTTCAGGCTCATCTAAATAAGGTAAATGTAATGAAAAATGTATTTTTAATGTATCTGCATTTGAGTTATATTTAGTTAATGAAAATGTTTGCATGTGCCTAAAATCACCAGTAACTTGATAGCTTGTAAATTGGTCTTCAGTACTACTAGCTAATGGATAATATTTTTTACCATCTTTAGCTTCTAAATATTCATCTCTAATATAACCATTGATATAACCAGAATTAAGTTCATTTTTATTTAATTCAGATAAATACCATTCATCATGTTTTTCAAAAGCCTTATCACGTTCTTTTTTATCAGCATTTTCTGGATACCATTCTTTAAGTTTAGTTTCAAAATCAAATCTAAATCCTGTATTATATAAACAAGCTTCTGTAATTTTAAAGTCTGGATTACTACAACTTTTTACAGAATATACAATAGCTGTTCTGTTGTAAAACTTTTTAGGAAGATTATATTTTATATTCCAATTACCACTTAAAGCAATTTCTTCATTTTCAGATATTTCCTTTTCAGTCATATTTATTTGAGTAAAGTTAACAAACAATTTTTTACTTTTAGGATATTTATTAGCAGATAGATTATATACTAACTCAAATGTTTTTGAATCAGCAGATTTATTTTTTATATACCAATTACTGCCACTATTAATATAATTATCAGAAGTTTCACCAAAGGTATAGTTTAAACTTTTTTCTTTGCAATAATTATCAAAAGTAGTTTTATCATCACAGTATAATATTCTATTTTCTTCATCAGTAATAATCATATTAGGAATTCTAATTCTAGCTATTTTAGAAGTATCAATATTTTTATCTATATTAATTAATAGTGAAAAACTTAAATTAAAATCATCCATTAAAATATTTTCTATACTTACTTTAGTTTTATTTGAATTAATATAATTAATATCTGCCTTTTCTATATATCCATTATCAATAGCAGTATCAATACCTTTATTTACTAAAAAGAAATTTTTAGCATGATTAATTATATTATTTTTATTTAATGCAAAAGCAGTACCAGATATTATTAATGTAAGGCAACAAGTTGTAGCTAATGCTAACTTTAAAAACTTAAATGATTTTCTTTTTTCATTTTTATCAGGAAGATTATCAATAGTATTATTAAGCATATTAATATAACTATTAGACATTTCAAGTTCTTCTGATAAAATAGAATGTATTTTTTTATCTAAATTATCCATAATTTTCCTCCTTTAAATTATCCTTAATTTTCTTTTTGGCTCGTAGCAGTCTACTTCTTATAGTATTACTATTAGTATCTAAGATTTTAGCAATTTCACTTAAACTATAACCTTCTAAATAATGAAGTATTAATATTGTTCGTTCATTCTCATTTAATAAATTAAGTAGATTATAAAACTCTAAATTAGAATTATTTTCTATATAATTTGTAGATACATATCTTTCACAATCATTATCTTCAAAAGAAATATTTATTACTTTATTTTGTTTTCTATATATATCATTACATTTATTTATTAATATTTTTATAAGCCAACTTTTAAAAGATGTTGTATTAGATATATTAGAAATAGAGCTATATGCTGAAATTATTGTTTCTTGAATTGCATCATAAGCATCTGACTCTTGAGAAAGTCTTGATATGGCAATTTTATATAAGTCTTGCTCAAAATAAAGTATGAGTTTGTAAACGAATTTTTATCACCAGCTATTGCTTCTTTTATTAATTTTTTAATCATGAGACCTCCTTTATAAAATATAAGTACTTATATTTATAAGACGTAAGAAAAATATAAAATGTTGCAATAATTATAGAATATATTTGTTATTATATTTTATAGATTATAAAATAATATATAAAAAAAGAAAATAGAA
>JAAWJE010000013.1 GCA_022796725.1 Clostridia bacterium
TTCCAGTCACCCATAGATGTTTCTTCATCATTTCTGTCTGACTTTTTATCTTCTTTGTATTCTCCATCAATTGATGACTTTACATCTTTTATTTCATCTATTAAGCTATTTATCTCTTTAGATAGTTCTTCTGGTAAATATCCATTTAAGTTTAAGTAATAAATGCCACCTACAATAATTATCATAAGAATAATTATAAGTATTAGTCTATCTATTAGTCTGCTAAAAAATCCTTTTTTTCTATAAACCTTTTTTGGGCTTTTAGTTGGTTTAAATCCAGTCTCATACCCATTATTATTTACTGGTACAAAATTATCTTCTTCTTTTTTATTTTCTATTATATCATCTGGTTTTACTTCTTTCATATCATTTGATATTTCAATTGCCTTTTTAGCATTTTCTGCAGCAAGCTTTTCTTTTTCTGCATTTTCTTCTCTTATTCTTTGTAGTTCTTCTGCTTCTCTTACTGCTCTTAGTCTATCTTCTTCTAATTTTCTTTTTTCCTCTTCTAATCTTTGTTTTTCTTTTTCTATTCTTTCAGCTTCTCTTCTTAAATTTTCTTCTTTTTGCTGTTCTTCTATTTTTTTTCTTTCTTCTTCTAATCTTTTCTCTTCTTCTTCCCTTTGAATTCTCTCTGCTAACTCTCTTATAGCCTCATCTACATTTACGCCACATCTAGTACAGAATCTCATTCCTGTATCTAACTCCTCACCACACTTCGGACACTTCATAATTACCCTCCTTAAATTTATTTTAATTTTTCTTTCATCTTTACTATAACATTTAATGCTTCAATAGGTGTAAGCTGATTTACATCTATTTTATTAAATTCAGTTGCAATATCTGCAAGTTTATAATTATACATATCTAGTTGACCATTAACTTGCTTTTTCATTTCTTTTTCTTCTTGTTTTTCTTTTATTCTAACCTTCTTTTCTAATGTTTTAAGTATTTCATTTGACCTTGATAAAACTTTTTTGGGAACACCTGCAAGTTTTGCTACATGTACACCATAACTTTCATCTGTACCACCTGATATAATTTTTCTTAAAAAAACTATATCATCTCCTTGTTCTTTAACTGCTATTTGATAATTTTTTATACCTTCTATTTTTTCTTCTAGACTTGTAAGTTCATGATAATGTGTTGCAAATAAAGTCTTACAGCCTATTGTTTCTGGATTTACCATATATTCAGCAACTGCCCATGCTATTGAAAGACCATCATAAGTTGAAGTTCCTCTTCCTATTTCATCTAATATTACTAGACTTTTATTTGTAGCTTCTTTAAGTATAGTTGCAACCTCTATCATTTCTACCATAAATGTACTTTGTCCCATACTCAAATCATCTGATGCCCCAACTCTAGTAAATATCTTATCTACTACACCTATTTTAGCATAGGATGCTGGTACAAAGCATCCTATTTGTGCCATAAGAGTAATTAGAGCTACTTGTCTCATATATGTTGATTTACCTGCCATATTAGGACCTGTAATTATAGAAAGTCTATCTTCAGTTTGATTTAATATAGTATCATTTTCAACAAAGCTACCTCTATCTACCATTCTCTCAACTACAGGATGTCTTCCATCTTTTATATCTATAACATCTTCATTGTTTATTTCTGGCATTATATACTCGTAATCATCTGCAACTACTGCAAAGTTTGAAAGTACATCTATTGTAGCAACTATATTAGATGCCTTTTGTATTCTTTCTATTTGTCTAGAAATCATTTCTCTTATCTTTGTAAATTCTTCATATTCTAAATTTATTACCTTTTCTTCTGCTCCTAAAACTTTATCTTCTATTTCTTTTAGTTCTTCTGTTATGTATCTTTCACATCCAGTAAGAGTTTGTTTTCTTATAAATCTATCTGGAACTTGTGATAAAAATGATTTAGTAACTTCTATATAATATCCAAATACTTTTGTGTATCCAACTTTTAGATTTTTAATTCCTGTAGCTTGCCTTTCTTTTGCTTCTATATTTACAATCCAAGATTTTCCTTCAATAGATGCTTTTTTATATTCATCTAATTCTTTATTATATCCTGATTTAATTATTCCACCTTCTTTTATAGTAATTGGTGGGTCATCTATTATTGCTTTTTCTATAAGTTCTGTTATATCTTTAAGTTCATCTAAGTTCTCATATAAATTACTTAGCATTTTTGATTTTGTATTACTTAATATACTTTTAAGTTCTGGAAGGTTACTTAGTGATGTTTTAAGTGATATCATATCTCTAGCATTAGCATTACCATAAGAAATTTTTCCGAACTAATCTTTCAATATCATATACTTTTTTTAAACTTTCTAAAACATCTCCTCTAAGTATAATGTTTTCTTTAAATTCTTTTACAGCATTTAATCTTTCATTTATTTCCTTAGTATCTACTAATGGGTCATTTATCCATCTTCTAAGCATTCTTCCACCCATAGATGTAGAAGTTTTATCTAAAACCCATAAAAGAGTTCCTTTTTTTGACTTATCTCTCATTCTTTCTATAAGTTCTAAGTTTCTTCTTGCATTAATATCAAGTGCCATATATTTTGTAGTTTCATATATTTTTATAGTATTAATATGTTCTAATTTAATTTTTTGAGTATCACTTAAATATTTATTAAGTCCATTTATAGCTGCAATACAAAGTAAATGTTTATCAAATTCCTTAAATGTTCTTCCCTGATTATCTTCTATATTATATAAGTTTTTTATTAAGTCTATTTCTTCTGAAAAATCTACATCTGGCACTTCTGTAATACATGGATTTAATCTGTCTTTTATTTGATTTAATTCTACTTCCGAATTTTTCATCATTGGATTTACTACTAATTCTGCTGGCATATATCTTGCTATTTCATCTAATAATTTAAAAAAGTTATTATCTTCTACTATTTGAGTTGCATAAAAATCTCCTGTGCTAACATCACATACTGAAACTCCAAAATATAATCCTTTTTTTACAACTGACATAATATAATTATTTTTCTTTTCATCCAGCATATTTGATTCTATTACAGTTCCTGGAGTTACTACTCTTATTACATCTCTTTTCACCATTCCTTTAGTAGTCTTTGGATCTTCTAATTGCTCACAAATTGCAACTTTATATCCTTTATTAATAAGTCTTGATATATAAATATCTACTGCATGAAACGGAACTCCACACATTGGTGCTTTTTCTTCTAATCCACAAGCTCTTCCTGTTAAAGTTATTTCTAGTTCTCTTGATGCTAGTATTGCATCATCAAAAAACATTTCATAAAAATCACCTAGTCTATAAAATAATATACAATCTTTATACTCTTCTTTTTTTTCCATATAGCACTGCATCATTGGTGATAATTCTTCTACCTTTACTGTCATTTACTTTTCTCCTTTTTCTTGTCTACGTCTGAATTCTTCTTTTCTTATTTCTAACATACCATCTTCTTCATCAATTTCTCTAAATTGTTTCATCATTTTATTTTGAGTTTCTCTTGTTTCAAGTGTTATTTGCAATAAACTTAAATTATTATCACATTCATCTTCAAATATTTTCATTATTACTTGTTCTTTTTTCCATCTATTTTGTATTTTCTTTTTTGTAATAGGATCTTTTATTCTCATTTCATATTCTTCTAGGTCCTCACATTCATCAGCAATCTGTGTGTAAATCTCTTCTTTAATTTCTTCCTTAGTTTTAAAAATATTTTGAGTCTCATGTGTTTTTAAAGCAAATGCTCTTGATGATGGATAACTTATACTTTCTGTTTGGATTTCTCCAACAGGTATATTTTCAATAAATTCTTCATCTTCTTTTGATAATTCTTTATTTCTAAATCTTTTATATACCTCATATAATTCTGGTGAAGATTGTTCTACCTTTTTTAAAGCTCTAAATATATTTCTTTTGCTAACATCATAGGTCTTAGCTATTTCAGATATTTTTAAATGTTTAATTTTTAAAATCTGTCTTATTATGTTTTCTCCAACTAACCTCATTTCACTATTTAATTGTTCTGGATATCTATTTAAGAAAAGCATACCTAATGTATCATCTTCTCCATTTACTGCCATATTATATAAATCACTTTTACTTACATCATTTACTCTGCAGAATTCATCTATATTTAATTTTGGTACTGAATATACTGCTACTTTTAATAATCTTTCCAATTTTATATTTCTCCTTTTAAATACCATTTATGTTCTTCTGTTATTTTTACTTTAATTATTTTTCCAATTAAATCTTTTGAACCTTCAAAAACAATAACTTTATTTGTATCATTTCTTCCTGTAAGCATATTATCATTATTTTTACTTGTTCCATCAACTAATATTTTTTCTATTTTTCCAATATATTTCTGGTTATTTTCAGATACTTTGCTATCATATAAAACCTTTAATCTTTCAAATCTTTGATGCTTTATTTCTTCTGGAATTTGATTTTCCATTTTATCTGCAACAGTTCCTACTCTTCTTGAATATATAAACATATATATTTGTTCATAATTTATTTTTCTTACTACATCTAAAGTATGTTCAAAATCTTCTTCAGTTTCTTCTGGAAATCCAACGATTATATCTGTTGAAAATACTATATCTGGAATTTCTTTTTTCATTTTTTCAGCTAACTTTAAATATTGTTCTTTTGTATATTTTCTATTCATCTTTTTTAATATATTAGAACTCCCAGATTGAAGTGGAAGATGTATTATTCTACTTATTTTTTTGTTTTCTTTTATGGCTTTTATAACATCATCTGTAAAATCTTTTGGATGTGGAGATATAAATCTTACTATTTCTATTCCTTCTATTTTACATACATCATATAATAAATTAGAAAATTTATAATTATCTCCACCATCATAAGAATTTACATTTTGTCCTAAAAGAGTAATTTCTTTATATCCATTTTCAGCTAATTCTTTTATCTCAGCTAATATATCTTCTTTTTTTCTACTTCTTTCTCTTCCTCTTACATAAGGTACAATACAGTAAGTGCAAAAATTATTACAACCATACATTATTGTAACTGAAGCTTTATATTTATCACTTCTTTTTATTGGTAATCCTTCTATAACTTCTCCATTTATGTCTATTACATCTCTTATTTTTTTATTTTCTTCTTCTATTCTTTTTAAATCTTCTCTAAATTTGTTTAAAGTATGAGTTCCAAATACTAAATCTACATAATGATAACTTTTTTTGATTTTTTCTTGTATATGTTTTTGTTGTGTCATACAGCCACCAATAGCAATTATTGTTCCTCTTTTTTCTTTAATATTTTTTAACTCACCAATTTTACCAAATAATCTTTCTTCAGCATTTTCCCTTACACAACACGTATTAAATACTACTAAATCACATTCTTCTAAATTTTCAGTTTGCTTATATCCCATTTCTTCAATCATTCCACATAACTTCTCTGAGTCATTTTCATTTAACTTGCATCCCATTGTTATTACTAAATATTTTTTCATTATACATCTCCGATTTTTTTATCTATTATTCTATGTTATTTTATTATATTTTTACTGTTTTTTCAAGTTTTTTACATAAAAGAAAAAGAACATATTAATCTATGTTCTAGTATCTTTTTCTTATTCATCTGCAAGTATAGGATATTTAAAAAATCTATTTGTTCCTTCTATTAATCCATTTTCTGCATGGTTAATTAGAAACTCTTTTCCTTTGCAAAAGTTTTTATACTTTATCTCTTTTGTTATAGTACCATCTCCTATTATTATTGGGTCATCCCAAGTTACATCAATTGCATACCACTTATCATTTATCATAACATAATTCCATACGTGTTTTTCAGTTACATTTTCTGAATTAGTAGCATCTCCCTTTACTAAAATACATGGTACTGATAAAACATCTAATATATATTTAAAAGCCTTCGCATATCCCTGACAAGTAACATCTCTTTCCATTAGGGCTCCATAAACATTACTTCTATTATCTTTTTTTAAAGTTTCATCATATTTTAAATTATCGACTAACCAATCATGTACAAACATTGATTTTTCAAAATTACTACTATTCTCTGGAATAGCTTTTACAATCATATATCTTATTTCTTCTATTTGTTTTATGGCTCTATCTACTTCTTTTTCACTACTAAAACTATCAATATAATAATTCTGATTATTTCCTTTATCAATATATACAGTATATGTTATCCTTTCTCCTTCAGTAACAGAATATGTGTTTAAATATACCTTTGAAAAATCTATATAGAATATTCCTGGATTATCTAGTTTTAGTGCATCTACTGCTGTCTGATATGCTGCTGATAATCTTTTTTGACCATCTTTTTGATGTAATAATGTATTAAATCTAGTTCTAAAATCTATCTTATATGTCCCATTTTTCATATTATTTAAGTTATCTTTTATTCCTACATATATAGCTTTTGCCGTATCATCTAATTGATTATAAAAGTACGAATTCTCATTATAATCTGCTAAATTTGGATATTCATCATCTATAACTTTAACAGTATATTCTGGTTGTTTTTTTATAAGCTGAATCTGTCCATTTGTATATCTTAATTCTAAATCTATATTTAGGACTCTAAATGTAACAAAACAAATAGCTATAATTAATAAAATAGTTATAGTAAGTCTTGCTAATATTCCAAAGATAATTCTTAAACATTTACCACTTTCATTTTCTATCATACATTTTTCCTCATTTAATTAAACATTAAATCTAAATAGTACAATATCTCCATCTTGCATAATATATTCTTTGCCCTCTGATCTTATTAATCCCTTCTCTCTTGCAGTAACCATATTTCCTACTTTCATTAAATCATCAAAAGAAATTACTTCTGCTCTAATAAATCCTCTTTCTATATCTGAATGTATTTTTCCTGCAGCTTGTGGTGCTTTTGTTCCAATTTTTATAGTCCATGCTCTAACTTCTGGTTCTCCTGCTGTTAAGAATGACATAAGACCAAGTAATTTATAACTTGCTTTTATCACTTTATCAAGTCCAGATTCTGAAAGTCCAAGTTCATTTAACATTTCGATTTTATCTTCTTTATCCAAAGTTGACAATTCTTCTTCAAGTTTAACACATAAAGGAATTACTTCAGCATTTTCTGATGAAGCATATTCTTTTACTTTTTTTACGTATTCATTTTCAAACGGATTTTCTAAATCATTTTCAGAAACATTTGAAATATATAAAATTGGTTTCATTGTTAAAAGAAAAGCATCTTTTATAACTTCTTTTTCTTCATCACTTAACTCTAATGTTCTAGCAGATTTTCCTTCTTCTAGAACTTTTTTTATTTTCTCAAGTACATCTATTTCAAATTGATATTTTTTATCTGCTTTTAGATTTTTTCTTGCTTTGTCTAATCTTTTGTCTACTGTTTCTATATCAGCAAATACAAGTTCTAAATTAATTGTTTCTATATCTCTTATAGGATCTATACTTCCATCAACATGAACAACATTTGTATCATCAAAACATCTTACAACTTCTACAATACTGTCAACTTCTCTAATATGTGATAAAAATTTATTACCTAATCCTTCTCCTTTACTTGCTCCTTTTACAAGTCCTGCTATATCAACAAATTCAATTACTGCAGGAGTTGTTTTTTGTGGATTATACATTTCTGTTAACTTATCTAATCTCTCATCTGGTACTGCAACTACTCCTACATTTGGTTCAATTGTGCAAAACGGATAGTTAGCACATTCAGCTCCTGCATTTGTTATACTATTAAACATTGTACTTTTTCCTACATTAGGAAGACCTACAATTCCTATTTTCATTTATTATCATTTCCTTTCGATTATTTTAAAAACTCATATTAATAATTATACTATATCTTAGATAAAAGTAAATATATTATTCTTCACAATCAATTGTTACTCTATCAGTTACTACATCTGTACAAAGTTTTGCTACTTCTAAATGTCTTGTATCTGTCATATATTTTTTCATATCTTCAATTGTACAAAATGTTACCATAAATATAACATCAAAATTTTTTCCATTATTATTTATATTTCTTCTTATTTCTATATTTTTTATTTCATCTATTATTCCATAAAGCCCCTCTAATTTCTCTAAAAATATATTCATCTCTTTTTCTTTTTCCTTCTTATAATTCCAAAGTACAATATGTTTTATCATAATATCTCTCCTTTATTTTAAATTATTACTCCAAAGTTCTAAAATAAATTTATCACGTAGAGCAATTGATTTTTTAGTAATACTTGGTCTATAAAATTCACCTTCTAATCCTTTCGCTTCTTTTAAAGATTTATTCATTAATTTTATAGCTTCATCTGGATGGTAAAATCCTATTTTAAAACCTTCCTTTTCGTCTTTACTATCAGGTAATGGTTCTGCTACTAGTATAGCTTTAGATATATAATATACCTGAGTAACTACTATTTCTGCAACAGGGTCACTAGGTCTAATCTCCATAGTTTCTCCAATATTATAAAAATCAGAAATATCGCCAAGATAACCTGTCATTTGTAGCATAACTTCTCTTACTTGATGCAAAATATTTCTATTAGGTTCTATTGTTCTAGCTGGTAATTTGCACTCTTTTGTATTTGAATATTCTTCTACTGCTATATTTCCATCTTCTTTTTGAAATATTATAGCAGCTCTATATCTTATTTTAGGAAATTTAGATATTTTTTTTACATCTATTAAATCTTCTACATTCATTTCAGGAAAATAAAGAGAAATTATATTAGGAGTTATTATCTTAAAAAACATCTCATTATCTCGTTTTCTAATTTCATCATTTTCGTTTATATTAAATAGAAAATCACTTTTATTTATATTTTGATAAGTAATTATTTCACTATTATTTGGCAAATATGATGCTAGTTCATCTGGATATAATGAGTTTTTGCTAAATAACATTTCAAATATTTTAGAAACACCACCATGCGAAACTATCAAAACTGTTTTATCTTTATAAGCTCTCATTAATTTTCCAAAAACAAAATGTAATATTGGCCACGCAAATTTGAAAAAGTTTTCTGTATTTAAAGGATTACTATAATTCCATACAAAATTATAATCAAAAAGATTTTTATTACGTCCTTCATATAAAAAATAATCTCTTTCAGCTAAAGCATCTTCAAATATAACTGGTATTTTATCTTTTCTTGAATTATTAATTATCTCCATAGTTTGGTTTGCTCTAGTTAGTTTAGAACAAAAAGCTACATCTATATTCATATTCTCTAGTTTTTTAGCCATTTTCTCTGCGTGCTCTATCCCTTCTGTACTAAGTGGTATATCAACACTGCCTTGAATTTTCTTTTGACTATTCCAACTTGTTTTTCCGTGTCTAACAAATAATATTTTCATTTAATAATCTCCTATTTAAGTTTGCTGTAATATTTCTGTCTGGTACAATTTTTGATACAAATTATTTCTACTTAATAATTCTTCATGAGTACCTGTATCATTAATTTTTCCTTCTTCAAGCAACATGATTTTATCACAATTAACTATTGTTGACAATCTATGAGCAATTATCAAAATAGTATATTCATCTTTTAAGTTGCTAATAGCCTTTTGAATTTTAGCTTGTGTTTCATTATCTAAACTACTTGTTGCTTCATCAAATAAAATAATTTTAGTTTTTTGTACAAAAGCTCTTGCAATTGCAAGTCTTTGCTTTTGTCCTCCTGATAAAATTACTCCTCCTTCACCTAATATAGTATCATATTTATTAGGTAGACTTTCAATAAAATCATCTAAACAAGCAATCCTGCAAGCTTCTCTCATTTCTTCTTCTATTAATTCTTCTTTTACTAATTTTAAATTATCACGAATACTTAAATTAAAAACATAAGGATTTTGACTAATGATTGTTATGTTTCCTCTGATAGATTGTTCATCTAATTCATTTATATTTTCATCTTCAATTAATATTTCTCCTGATTTTATAGAATACATTTTACAAAGTAAATTAAATATTGTTGTTTTACCAGCACCACTTTTTCCTACAAATCCAACCATTTCACCAGAGTTTATTTTAAAGTTTATATTATCTAAAATTAACTTTTCTTCATCGTATCCAAAATTTACATTCTTAAATTCAAAATTTCCATATACTTTTTCTAAATGTTTATTTCCAAACTTTTCTTTTTCAAATGTTTTATTATCTAATATACTAAACACTCTATCACAAGAAATATTAAAATTCTTTGCAAGTTCCATTAATTTTGAGACTTTTTCCATCAAAATTGTCATTATTCCTGATTTATAATTAAATAGTGCTATTGCAATTGCTACTGAAATAATATTATTTTTTATTAATAGAACTAATAATAAAATTAGTCCAAATTCAAATATTGCTTTTAATGTATCTATAATATATGTATATTTTGCATTAATACCTGCCATTTCAAATCTTTTTTGATTTTGCATATCTATATTTTGCTCTAATGTAGTCATAAAGCTACTTTTTGCATTTAGCATTTTTATATCTCTTGTACCCCTTACTAATTCTCCTATTAAACCAGATACATTTTCTGTCTTATCACGATATTCTCTATCCTTTTTTCCATATTTATTAGTTTTTATTATATGAATTAAAGTTAGAACTATTGACACAAATAAATAGTATAAAAAGGCTTGGAAATTTATAATAAATATTGCAAATAATGAACCAACATTAGCTAATATATTTCTTAAAGAATTTAAGCCTTCCCAGAAAAAATCTGATATTTTTTCAGTATCATTTGTAACTCTTTGAATAAACATTCCAGAAGAATTGCTATCCATATCTGTTTGACTTATTTTTAACACTTCTTTTCCAAGTTCTATTTGTATGTTTTTCATTGTTCCTCTTCTAAATCGTTGTGAGTTTCTTCTTACGAAAAAAAGTGCAGCAAATGCCCTATATGCTTGTACTAATAAAATAACTAAACTTACTCCTATTACCTGTTCTACTGTATCTGATGTAAAATATACAATTTGTTTAGCAGTTAGAAGTGGAAGAACTACTCCTACTATAGCTCCAGATAAAGTACCTAAAATAAGCATTATTAAATTCTTTTTATATTCTTTTCCATATTGATATACTTTTTTTATATTTGTAAATGTTTCTTTCATTTTCTTTACTCCAAATAAGACTAATTATTAAATTTAAGCTATATTATAACATTTTTTTAAGGTACAAACAATTGGTTTAGCATAGTATTATTTAAATAGTATTGATTAAATAAAATGTAAATGATAATATTTTAATATATTAATTTTTACTAAAGAAAGGAAGAAAATAAAGAAATAAAAGCAAGTTTATCAACATTCTTTTTAATATTAGCAGTAATTATAATATTAGTAATGGGAATGTATATTTATAAACTTTCTAATGAAAAAACAGAAAAAACTACTAAAACTTCTGAATTACAAACACGTGTAGATGACTTAAATAATACAATAGGAAACTTACAAGAAAAAATAGATACTATATCTAATAATATTAATTCTAATAATTCAGTTAAAAATACTCCTAAAACTGATACAAAAACTAAGAACAATAACAGTACTAATGATGATAGTACTAGTAAAAAAAGTAAATCATTTACAGATAAGGAAGTTAAAAAAGTTTTTTCTGACTTTTTAGAATTAGGTGCAAATGCAGGTTGCGACAATCTTTTGGAAACTTTAACAAAAAAAGGAAAATTAAATTATGATCCATATAAAGATACAATTTTAGATGATGGAACAGTTATAACAACTATTAAATTTTCTGATTATAAAAAAGCTATGCTAAATTATGTATCAGAAAATAATTTTGAAAAACATTGGACTTCAGCCCAATATTTCAAAAAAAATAGTAAAGGTTATCTTACTAAAGTTCAAGGTGGCGGAGGCTTGCGAACTTATACAATAAATAGTATAAAGAAAATTGATGATTCAACTTACTCTGCTAAAACAACTGCTACTCTAGTTGATTTTGATGATAGTAAAGAAAAAGAAAATTTTACTTTTAAAGTAACATTTTATAATGGTAAATGTGTCATAGATTCTGTTAAATAAGTTGATTTAAAAAAGATCTAAGTGTGTAATAACATTTGGTTCTTTTTTTATTATAATTACAAACATAGTAAAAATTTACAAAATATATTATAATATCCTTAATTAATATTTATAGGGTGGATAAAAATGGACGAAGAAATAAATGTAAAAAAACAACTAAAAATATCAATTCCAATTGCTTTTGAAAATTTGATAAATATATTAATGACTTTAGTTGATACTTTAGTAATTTCTCTTGTAGGTACCAAAGAATTAGCTGCATTAGGTGCTATGTCAGTTATTCTTAATATTATGCAAATGGGAATACAAACAATAAATGTTTCTAATAATACTCTTGTTGCAAAAGCTTTAGGAGAAAAAGATACTGAAAAATTAAAATTATTTACAGGAAATTCTATAATATTTACTTTTATTTTATCAATTTTGATAATTTTATTAATATTAATAATACATCCAATATTTCCAGTATTATTTAAAGTAGATAAAATTGCAAATATATATTTAATAATAAGATTATTAGGTTTTATTCAGAGCAGTTTAGTTACTGTTTTATCTGGACATCAAAGAACAATAGGAAATCAAAAAAG
>JAAWJE010000053.1 GCA_022796725.1 Clostridia bacterium
AGAAAAAATTGTAAAAGAAAAAGAGGGAAGGTACTAAAGGTTGGCAACTAAACAAGATATAAATGAAAAACTAGATTTCCTTGGATTAGATTTAGATAATTTACCAAAATTTTTAACAAATATAGAACCAATAAATTTTAATCCATCGAGATTAAATAATGATAAAGAACTAAAAGTATATAAATATGTGTCAATAAAAGATATAGAAATATATTGCACACCAGCATATAGAGACGACCCAATAAGAGAAAAATATACAAAAGCTGCACCATTTGTTAGTTATTTAAAAAAGCCAAAAAGTGGTGAGGATGTTGAAAAACAAAAAGACTTTTTTAGGATGCTAGAAGATTTTTCAATAGAAGAATTTTATGAGATAAATGATAGACAAAATGAAATGAATAATGAGATTCCTTTTAAAGTGTTCTATCCAAGAAATCAGTTATGGCAAATATATTATTCAGAAGAAACAAATAAATACTTTATGCTTGTTTCTACAAAAGAAGATACATATTCAGAATTATTTTATTTATTAAAAAAACAAATAGAATTAAGTAATTCTAAATCAAGGAAAAAAAGTGAAACAATATATGTTCCAATAAGTTATGTAAATTATAATGAATTAGTACTTACAAATAAACAAATAGGTGATATTGAAAATTACTTATGGGTATTTACAAAAAATTGGCCATTAGTATATGAAGTACATGACAAAAAAGATAATACATCTATTCAAATTGTTGGGGAGACTTATGTATATGAAAATTTAAAAACTACATATAAAGTAATATTAAATTCAAAAGAAGAAGCTACCCAATTTTATAAGTTAATAAAAGCTCTATTTATACTTCAAACTGAACTTTCTAATAGATATGTATTTAAAACTCAAATAGATAATAGTAATTCATTAGAATTTACTTATGATGAAAAAGTAATAACTTTTGACGAACTTGCAAAATTCGTAAAAGATAAATATATAGAAACAGAAGAAGAAATAAAAGCTACATCAAAAGAAACTTATGAACATGAAAAAAAATTAGATATATTAAAAGAAGAAGTTAAAGAAAAAGAAGCAGAATATTTTAAGAAACAAAAGGAAATTTCAACTTATTTAGAATATAGAAAAACTTTCTTTGGAAAAGTAAAATATTTTTTTAAAGGTGGAAAAAGGAAAGTTAAAGAACAAGAAGAAGATAACAAAAAAGAATTGGAGAAATTAAAAGATAGTTTTAAAAAGAATAGAAAAGAGAGAAGTAAAAAGAAAGAGAAAGTTGATGATAAAACAGAAACTTCTGAAAAGAAATATTATACAATAGATGATTTAGTAAGTATTAATAAAATATATGAAAAATCAACTAGGAACATTAATGATATAAAGCAAGATATAAAAGCACTAAACTTAAAATTAGTAAATATATCTAAAAAAATAGAAAATGCTACATTATATATTAATGAAATAGATAATCATAAAAAAAGTATTTTTGATTTTTGGAAGTTTGCTAACAAAGATGAAGTTTTAGAACTTGAAGTTGGAAATGAAGTCCAAAGTATATCTAAAGAGAAGTTTAAAAAGAAATTTGATTTTGAGTCTGATTTTGAAGATTTAGGAATAAATGCAGATAAAACTCAGAGAGTAAAATTATCAAAAAGTGAAGTTGATAATTTATTTATATTAACAGATGAGGAATTATTACCTATTGTAAATATGCTTAAAGCAGAAGATATGGACAGGGATGTTATTGAAGAAGTATTTATGAACTTAAAAAAAGAATATTCAAAAAATATTCTTCAAGGAAGGGAAGATTCATTTGATGTAATAGGTACTTCAAAAGATGATATTACACAAGTAAAATATATTGGAAATAAAAGTCATAGAGAAAATGAAAAAGACAAATATCATATATTAAATATAGATAAAAAGATAGATGTATTTGATTTTACAGAAAGATTACAATTAATAGTTCATTCACTTTCAGAATCTTTTGCAAAAATTAAATCAAATTATGATATGCCAATGTATAAAATAATTCCTATAAATGATAAAGTTCATAAAACAGGATTTGAATTTTATAATTTTGATATAGAAAGAGAACTAGAACAATATGGTCATAAAGAAGAAAGTGCTATTAAACTTATAAAAGTTAATATTAAAGAAGATATGCCTATTATTTATATGTCAAATATAATATTTTTCGATAATACAAATAATACATTACCAAAAGGAATGAATTTATCAACAAAGGCATTAATAGACTGCGATAAATTTGATTTTGAATTCGTAAATAAAATTAAATTTAAAACAAATAAGTACTTTAATGAAATAAATGAAGGAGAAAAACCTAGAATTGTATATATTTATTTTGAAGAATATAATATGTCTATAAAGCAACCAAATAAGAAGAAAAGCAAAACAGAAGATAAAGAATAGGAAATAAAAGGAAAATTTAGAAAAATAAAGAAAAAGAGAGAATATATAAGATAATTTAAAAAAATAAAGCAAGAATGTTTTTTGGGAAAAATATTTAACAAAAACCAATTCTTGCTTCACTTTTTTTGTTATGCTATAATTTAAAAGATGGTGCATTATTCTAGTTGTACTATCTATTATGAGGGTGGGGCTAAAAATCCACAAATGGTATTTGAATCGTAGTTTCTAGTCTATGCGCAAGACGCCAAGCTTGTGTGTACCTGGAAATATAGGTGATAGGGTAGTATATAATGGCATATATATAATCCCCTTGAGTCGTGGTTATTTGTTTTTCACTTTACGAATGACATTAGATTTATTTGCTGTGTTTTTCTACACACTACCTGTCTTGAGTGATAGTATTGGGATTAATCAGAATTAAAATTGAATTCCGGCCAGATGAAAATTTTAAGATTATGAAATTATTATTGCAAAAAAGACTAATAATAGAATTAAGTGCATTAAGGAAAACTTCTAGGGTGTTTAACCAATTCATGGTTTTGAAAGCTTTTGGATTAAGGTACGGAATTAAGTGGCGATCTAGCTTTCTTTCTAAAAGAATGTTTCTTTTAAATGGAAACGGCTAATCAGTAATGAGAAGTAAGAAACAGAGAAATTCTGCTAGACCTAAACCGTAAAATTTACTTAAGCTTTTACCATCTATAAATAAATATGGAGAAAAATATGAACAAAGATAAAAAAGATAAAAGAGGGAAAAAGTCAGATTATAAATGGTTTGTAACAATATTTATAACTACTTTTGTTCTTTCTCTATTTTTTTCTTATTTGTCTTCAGTAGCACTTAATGACTTAGAAGTATTACCAGCAATTATATTATTAATAATTATAGTTTTTATTGGTATTATATTTGATGTAATAGGAGTTGCAGTTACTGTAGCAAATGAGGAAAATTTTCATGCAATGGCTACGAAAAAAGCAAAAGGAGCAAAAACATCAATCAAATTAATAAAGGCTTCTGCTAAAGTTGCAAATATATGTGCTGATGTAATTGGAGATATATGCGGAGTTTTAAGTGGTGCAGTAAGTGCAGTAGTTACGCTAAAGATTACAAGTTCTATGGCACTTAGCTTTGATATACAATTTATGATGAGTGCATTTGTTGCTTCATTAACAGTAGGAGGAAAAGCTATTGGAAAAAATATAGCACAAAAATATAGTACAAATATTGTAGCTTTTTGTGGTAAAGTATTAAGTTTTTCAGAAAAAAATAAATAAAAGATACTTGATTTTAAATTAATCAAGTATTTTTTATTTTTATAGTTTTTCCATTAAGATATTCTAAAATTCCAGAATTACTATTAAAATCAAATGTAATTTCAGTGCTAGATAAACGTTGGTATTTTTCATTAAATTTTTTATTTATTTCGTTTTTTCCATACTTTCCATCACCAATAATTGGATGTCCAATATGAGAGAGATGAGCTCTTATTTGATGAGTTCTTCCAGTTATAAGTTCTACTTCTAAAGTAGAATAATTTTCCTTTTTATTTTCAGAAATTACAGTATATTTAGTAATAATTTCTAAATAATTTTTCTTTTTTTCATCTGAGATATATACTATTGACTTTTTATTATCTTTAAAAAGATATGCTTTTAAAGTATCTGATTTTTTGTTTAGTATTCCATAAACATCACAGTTATATTTTTTATGTATTTCTTTATTTTTAAACTTTTCTAATAAAATATTTAGAGCTTCATCATTTTTAGCAAATAATACTAACCCTGAAGTATTTCTATCTAGTCTATGACAAGGTTTACAAAGAGGATATTTTTCTTGCACTATTTTAGACAGAGTATTTTCATTTAGCTTATTTTCTGTAACAGAAATACCTTGTGGTTTATTTACTACTAATATATTATCATCTTCATAAATTATATTTAAAATATAATTTTCTTTTTTAAATAAATATTCATCTGAAAGATATATTAAAACTTCATCACCCTCTAAAACATTAATATTTTCAGTAACACGTTTATTATTTACTCTAATATCTTTTTTTCTTAAAGTCTTATAGAATGTATTAATAGATAATCCGTTAAATGAATTTAAAAGAAAGATAGATAATGTTTTATTATTATTTTTATAATCTACAATAAGTTTTTGCATAAAGTTTCTCCTAATTATTAGTCTATTTCTACAATTTTTTGAGTGTAATCGTTTAAAGGAATATTATTATAATTTGTAGAGTTATATATTTGTGTAGAAAACATATCAATTTCAAGTAATCTTTTTAAATTAGCATCTACACAAGAATTTTCAAATTTTTTAAGTGATGTTATAATATTAACATTTTTATTTTTCTTTATTATTTTAGATATTAATTCTTTTCCATTACTTGAAAAACCAAGCACTCTAGCATAAGGTATAATTTCTTTACACATACTTAAATCTTGTTTAGTTATTCCAAGTAAAGCATAAATTAGTATTCTTTGAATTCTAGCATTAGTAAATCTTTTAGATTTAATGCTTGATATTAAATCTTCTAGTGTAGAAGATTTAATACAGCTTTCTTTTATTTTATATTCTAATCCTTCAGAAACATCAGGAAGATTTTTTATTTCTTCTAAAGACATTCTTTTTAATATATATATAATCTCTTTTTCAAATGAGTTTAATGTTGTAATAGAATAAGAATTATTTTTATAAAGTGCATTTAGTAAATTAAATGTATTTTTAGGAACGAGTTTAGATACTTTAGAAAGATTATTTTCAGAACAAAGTAAAGCATTTCTAATAGAGCTAGCACTAGAAGAAATATCTATATTTTTATTATTAAAATCATTACTACTTCTTTTTATTGTTATAGGTGTTATTTTACTATTTAATTTATTCAGTGCAGAAATGTATTCTAATCCTAAAATGTTGTTAGGTGTTAAAAATTCAGGATATTTATTATTAGATATTTTATCAAGAGCTATACTCATTGCTTTAGGATATGAATTACCATTTTTTAATTCTTCTTTTAAAAGATTAGAAAATTTTGTGTTATTTTCATATATATAATTATTAGAAATATCTATAAATGAGTCTATATCTCCATTTTCAGAACCAAATGATAGATAGTCTACAATTCCAAGTGAATCTAGTATAGCTATTGCTCCATAAGCAAAATTCTCAGCAGATGAAGAAGAGTATATTGCAGGTAATTCAATAACTAAATCTATGCCATTTTCTAATGCAAGTTTAGTTTTAGTCCATTTGTCAAAAATAGAACAATCTCCACGTTCAGTAAAATCATTTCCTATTACAGCAATAACATATTTTGAATTAGTTATTTTTTTTGATTCAGTTAAATGATATAAATGACCATTATGAAATGGATTATATTCAGCAATTATTCCTAAAACAGATTCTTTATTATTATCTTTCAATTTTTACTCCTTATAAATATTGTATAATTATCAAATTATTGATATAATACCATAAATTAAGCTATTTTTGCAAGGAGAAAAACATGGAAAACGTAGTTATATATACAGATGGTGCATGTAGTGGTAATCCTGGTCCTGGAGGCTGGGGTGCTATTTTAATGTATGGAGAACATAAAAAGGAAATATCAGGAGGAGAAAAAAATACGACTAATAATATAATGGAAATAACAGCTGTAATTCAAGCATTAAGATTACTTAAGTTTAAATGCAATGTAAAAATATATAGTGATAGTGCTTATGTTGTTAATGCTTTTAAAAATGGATGGATATATAATTGGATGAAAAATGGTTGGAGGACATCTAATAAAGAGCCGGTGAAAAATAAAGAACTTTGGATAGAATTATATGATTTTACTAAAGTTCATGAAATTGAATTTATAAAAGTAAAAGGACATAGTGATAATGAATTTAACAATAGATGTGATGAACTTGCAAGAAATGCTATAAATTTATTGTAGATAAAAATTTATATTGTTAGGGGAAAATCAAGATGAAGATAATAGGCATAACTGGACCTAGTGGAGCAGGAAAAACTACACTTTGTGAAATATCAAAAAATATATGCGGTGCAAAAATTATAGATGCAGATAAAATTGCTAAATCTCTTTCAAATGATTTAACATCAGATTATTTTAAAGAAATGGTAGAACTTTTTGGAAAAGAATTATTACAAGAAAATGGAATGTTAAATAGAAGAAAAATTGCAACTATAATATATTCAGACAAAGATAAAAGAAATAAGTTAAATGAACTTACATTTAATTATGTAGTAAAAGAAATAAAAAAAGAAGTAGAAAATTCTAAAGAAACAAACATTATAATAATAGATGCACCACTCCTTTATGAAGCAAAATTAGAAAATATATGTGATAAAGTAATTGCAGTTGTAGCAAATGATGAAGAAAAGATAGATAGGATATGCAAAAGAGATGGAATAGATAGAGAATTTGCTAAAAAAAGACTCAGGATACAAAATAAAAATGAGTTTTATATAAAAATTGCAGATTATGTAATATATAATGATAAGGATGTTGAAAAATTAGAAGTATCTTTTAAGAAAATATTGGAGGAAATATGGAAAAAAGTTTAAATATACTAGGAAAACTTGTATTTATAGTAGTACTTTTAACAATAGTAGGAGTAACATACTTTTTTTATAGCAAATATTATTTTAATGATTATACAAAAGCACAGGTTAAGTCAGGAATAAGCGATTTTTATAAAGATTCAACACAAAAGATCAATAGAAAATCAAGTTATTGTATAGAAAACAAAGATTATAATGATTCAGTATTTTATAAGAAGTTAAAATTAGAGCCAAATACTGCATATAGAATAACTTGCAAAGTAAAAACGGAAAAAGTAAATGTAAAATATGAAGAAGAAGAATTAAAAGAAGAAGATGCAAAAAGATATGGAATAGGTGCTTGTATAAGTGTTTTAGATACAACAGAACAAAGTAATATTTTAGCTGGAAATTCTGATTGGGAAGAATTAGAGCTTATGTTTAACTCAAAAAATAGAGAATATGTTAATTTAGGTTTTAGACTTGGAGGATATAATGGAGAAGCTAAAGGAAAAGCATGGTTTGGAGATATAAAAGTAGAAAAAGCTGAAATTATTAGCAAGAAATGGAATGTAATATGTTTTAACATAAATAATATAGATGTAACAATAAAAGGAAAAAACTATAAAGTATCAATGACTAAGGAAGATCAAAGAATAATAAGGGAAAATTTACAAAGATTTGCTCTTACAATGGATGCTTTTTCAGATGGAAAAATGAATATAAATACAAAATGTATAGAAATATCTGAGCCACTTACAAGCCTAAGTTATAGTAATGAAAATGGATATTATATAGAACCAAAAGATGTATATAATTTAATTCATGAGTATTTAGATAAAAATGAGTATGACCATATATTTATTGGTATAAGACTTGGAGATGTAACAACAAATGTACAAATTCCAGTAAATTCATGGATTGGTCTTGGTGGAATGAGATATAAAGATATTGGATTTTCAAATATAAGACTTCCAAATGATATGAAAAATACAACAATGTATAAATATGATTTAATGTCAGATACATTTCCAGAAGAAGTATTTGTGCATGAATTTTTACATACATTAGAAAGAAATTTAGGAGAATATGGATATGAATTTCCAGCATTACATGATAATGCAAAATACGATTATAGAGAAGAAGGAACAGATAGTTTAAAAAAATGGTACAAAGATTATTTAAGAGGAATGATTAAATCAAATGATGGATATGTAGGACTATCTAGTGAAATATATTTAACAAAGCCATTACATTTAAGCGATTTTCAAACAGCTACTGAAGTTGAATTTGACAAAGAAACAGATATGTTCTTTGTAGGAGTATATAAAATTATAGCTTCATTATTTAGTAATCAAGATGAAGATGTAGGAATATCAGATGAAAATATGCAGGTAGAAATAACAGAATAAAAGGAGAAAAAATAAAGTGAAAGTTTCAGATTTTAATTATGATTTACCAGAAGAACTTATAGCACAACATCCATCTGAAAAAAGAGATGAATCAAAACTTATGGTATTAAATAGAGAAACACAAAAAATAGAAGGAAAAGTTTTTAAAAATGTAATAGATTACTTAAATCCAGGAGATTGTTTAGTAATAAATAATACAAAAGTAATACCAGCAAGATTATATGGGAAAAAAGAAACAGGAGCAAATGTAGAATTTTTGCTATTAAAAAGAATAGAAAAAGATACTTGGGAAGCTATTGTAAGACCTGGAAGAAAATTATTAGCTGGTGCTAAAGTTACTTTTGGAGATGGAATACTTGAAGCAACAGTAGACAAAGTATTAGAAAATGGAAATAGAATGGTAACTTTTAAATATGATGGAATATTTAATGAAATATTAGATAAAATTGGTATGATGCCACTTCCGCCATATATTAAAGAAAAACTAAAAGAAAAAGATAGATACCAAACTGTATATGCAAAACATGATGGGTCAGCAGCAGCTCCAACAGCAGGACTTCACTTTACACCAGAATTACTAGAAGAAATAAAAAAGAAAGGTGTAGAAATTGCAAATGTTACTCTTCATGTTGGAATAGGAACTTTTAGACCAGTAAAAGTAGAAAATGTAGAAGAACATGATATGCACTCAGAACATTATTATATAAAACAAGAAGATGCTGATAAGATAAATAAAGCTAAGAAGAATGGAAATAAAATAATAAGTGTTGGAACTACTTCATGTAGAGTTTTAGAATCCATATCAGATGAAAATGGATTTGTAAAGATGGCAGAAGGAGATACTAATATATTTATTTATCCAGGATATAAGTTTAAATGTATAGATAGACTAATTACAAATTTTCACTTACCAGAGTCAACACTTATAATGTTAGTTTCTGCACTTGCTGGAAAAGAATTTGTAATGAAAGCATATAGACAAGCAGTAGATGAGAAATATAGATTTTTTAGCTTTGGAGATTCAATGATAATTTTATAAAGGGGGAGAATATAAAATGAAACCAGCAATAACTTATGAATTATTACATACATGTAAACAAACAGGAGCAAGAAGAGGGGTAATACATACTCCTCATGGAGATATACAAACACCAGTATTTATGCCAGTTGGAACTCAGGCAACAGTGAAATCAATGACACCAGAAGAATTAAAAGAAGTAAATGCACAAATTATACTTGCAAATACATACCATTTATTTTTAAGACCAGGACATGACCTTATAAAAGAAGCGGGAGGTCTTCATAAATTTATGAATTGGGATAGACCAATTCTTACAGATAGCGGAGGATTTCAAGTATTCAGTCTTGGTGCAATTAGAACTATAACAGAAGAAGGAGTTGAATTTATATCACATTTAGATGGAAGTAAAAAATTTCTATCACCTGAGAAAGTTATGGAGATAGAAAATGCTTTAGGACCAGATATAATGATGGCTTTTGATGAATGCTTAAAGTATCCTTCTACTTATGAGGATACAAAAAAATCTATGGAAAGAACTACTAGATGGGCAAAAAGATGTAAAGAGGCACATAAAGGAGAAGACAAGCAAGGTTTATTTGGGATTATTCAAGGCGGATTTTATAAGGATCTAAGAGAGCAAAGTGCAAAAGAATTAATTGAACTAGATTTTCCAGGTTATGCAATAGGAGGAATAAGTGTAGGAGAACCAAAAGAAGAATTTTTAGACATTTTAAAATATACAGCTCCACTTATGCCAGAGAATAAACCTAGATATTTAATGGGAGTTGGAACACCTGATTATTTAATAGAAGCAGCGGTTGCTGGAATAGATATGTGCGATTGTGTTATTCCAACAAGACTTGCAAGGCATGGTACAGCATTTACTTCAAAGGGAAAATTAGTTGTTAGAAATGCAAACTATGAAAGAGATTTTTCACCTCTTGATGATGAATGTGATTGTTATACTTGTAAAAATTATACTAGGGCATATATAAGGCATTTAGTAAAAACTAATGAAATTCTAGGAATTAGACTTTTGTCAATACATAATATAAAATTCTTGACGAACTTAATGGATAAGGTTAGAATGGAAATAGAGAATGATAATTTAGGAAATTTCAAAGAAGAATTTTATAATAAATATGGTTATGAAAAATAATTGGAGGTTTTTATGGAAGTAAATAGCGAGAAGGAGAATAATTCTAAGCTACAAACTATATTAAAAATATCAATAATAATATGTGTAATTATAGCAGTACTAATAATAGCATTATTATTTTATTTTATGTATAAAGATTCCTTACTTATAAGAATTTCAATAGATGGACAAACATATAAAATTAATGAGGTTGCATCAGATGAGAATGGAAATCAATACAAGGATATAAATGGACAAACATATACAATGGGAATAATAAATATGTTAAATGATAAAAAGGAAAGCATAGACAAAAATATAATTGCTATTAATAGTGAAGGTGTAGTATATTTTTCAATAAAAACTATAGCTGAAATTCAGGGGTACACTTATACATTAGGTGAGAAAGATGAATTTACTACACATACAGATAGATGCCATGTATCATGTAATGGTGAAGATGTTAGTTTTTTATCAGAATCTAATGAAATATATAAATATGTATTTAAGCCAGAAAATGAAAGAGCGCAAAATGAAGCAGAGATTATGGTTGAAGAATACGAAAATTATAAGTTAAAAGATAAAGTAAAATTAGTAAATGGAGAGTTATATGCAACAGCAGAAACTATAACAAAAGGCTTCAATTCACCAATAATTGCTTCAGGAAAAAATATAGAAATATATTCTTTAAAACATCTAAAAAGTATATATGAACCTATTATTTCAGAAGCAGGATATACTTTAACTTCTAAATATAGAAATGAAAGATCTATGATAGAAGGAATTGCAGTTGTATCAAAAAATAATGCAGATAGCCAATATGGAGTGTCTTTCGGAATTTGTGAAGCTGCAACTGGAAACAATGTTACTGATATGAGATATGATTCTATAGAATACCTTCAGAGTATAAACAAATTTGTTGTTTCTTCTAATGGAAAATGTGGAATATTAGAAATAAAAGAGGAAAATGGAAAATTAGTTGCAAAAGAAGCAATACAAATAAAATATGATAATATTTCATTGTTAGATGCAGAAAAAGGATTATTTATAATAAAAGAAGTTAATTTATATGGAGTAATAAATGACGAAGGAAAAGAAATTGTACCAACAGAATTTTCTTCAATTGGAATTTCAGATATAACTCCTTATGCTCAGCAAGGAGTGACAAATCAATATTTATTATTTGATAAATGTATTCCAGTAGAGATAAATGGAATTTACTCTTTATATAGTTTAGAAGGAGATAGACTTATAGACAACTTAGCAGGATATGGATGTGATAATGCAGAAACCATTTTATCTTATGCTGGAAATGTTTTAATAATACCAGAAGAAGCAGGCTTTGGCTTTGAAGGAATAGTTATTAAAAGAGCAAGTGGAAATGGAAAATATGGTGTTATTTCAACTAATGGAACAATGAAAATAACTGCAATATATGATTCAATATATTCTGTAACAAGAGATAATAAAACGGAATATTATGCTCAAAGAACAGGAGAACAAGCTAAATTTTTAAAAGATGTAATTAATTCATTTTAAAAATGAATAAAATAAAGCCTCTTTAATATAAATTATTAAGGAGGCTTTTAAAAGTATGGAAAAGGTTGAAAAAAGTAACACGAATAAATTATCAAGTATATTTAATGGGATATTGTTTTCATTTGGAATTACCATGATATCATTTTTAATATTTGGAATAATTTTGTCATATACATCTATTTCAGAAGATACTATTAATCCAGTAATAATTGTTATAACTGCTGTAAGTATTCTAATAGGCACATCTATTTCTTGTATAAAGCTTGAAAAAAATGGTTTAATTACAGGAGGAATAATAGGAATTATATATATTGGTCTTTTATATATAATATCAAGTGCCTTAAATAATAATTTTACTTTAAATACATACCACAGCGCTCCTGTAATA
>JAAWJE010000003.1 GCA_022796725.1 Clostridia bacterium
AGAATTACGTTTTAATAGATATATTGATAGATTTAATTTTAAGAATAATTCAACTTTTAATAATAGTACTAATAATAGCATTAGAAATAATATTGTTAGTATATATAGTTCAAATTAAGAGTAAAAAACCAACAAAAAAACTAAAGCGAATAGCTATTATAGAAAAATATAAAATTGATAAAAAGATACTATATAAAATAATCCCCAAAAAAAACAAAAATAATAAATTTAATATTATTTATTTTCATGGAGGTGCATATTCTAGCGGACTTAATAAAAGACATTGGAATTTCGTAGCAAGATTATGTGATGATGTAGGAGCAAATATTTTTGTTCCAGATTATCCATTAATTCCTAAAAATACATATAAAGATGTATTTGGTATGGTAGATAAAATATATAATAATTATATAAAACAAGATAGTTTTATAGTAATAGGAGATTCTGCGGGTGGAGGAATTAGTTTAGCATTTTCACAAAAACTTGGAGAAGAAAATAAAAAAATGCCTGAAAAAATAATACTTATTTCTCCATGGCTAGATATAACAATGAAAAATGAAGAGATTAATAAAGTACAAGAAAAAGATAAACTCTTAAATAAAAATATATTAAAACTAGCAGGAGATTTATATTGTGGCAGGGATGATGCAAATAATTATTTAGTAAGCCCATTAAATGGAAAAGTAGATAAAATAAATAATATATTTATATTTACAGGAACAAATGATATTTTAAATCCAGATGTATCTATTTTTAAAGAAAAAATAGATGAAGAAAAATTATTTATATATGAGAAAGAAGAAGCAGAACATAACTGGATTTTAGATACTTATAAATATGAAAAAGATTATCAAAATCTATTAAATGTAATAATAAAGTAAAGGACGGGAATTATAATGTTAGAAAAGAGAATAGTATGGAGAAAACTTGATAATTCCGCAAAGATATTTCCAATGGTTTCTAATAAGAAATTTACATCAGTTTTTAGAGTATCAGTTATATTAAAAGAAAATATAGATGAGGAAGTATTAAAACAAGCATTAGATATAGCAATAGAAAAACAAACATCATTTAAAATAAGACTAAAAAAAGGTTTTTTTTGGTATTACTTAGAAGAAAATCCTAAAAAGCCAGAAGTAAAAAAGGAAAGTGATTATCCATGTAGATATATAGATAAAGACACAAATAATGGATATTTATTCGATGTAACATATTTTAATAATAAAATAAATTTAGATGTATTTCATTCACTAACAGATGGAAACACAGCTATTAAATTTCTAAAAGAAATAACATATAATTATTTAAACATTAAAAACAATATAAATAATGAAGGAAATGATACTAAGAAAAATATACTTTCAAATAATACAGAGGATAGTTATTTAAAAAATTATGATAAGAAAAAAGCTAAAAGAGAAAAATCATCTAAGGCATATATTTTAAAAGGAAATAGACTTCCATTTGGAGCAACTGGAATAGTACACAATTTCATAAATTTAGAACAATTAAAGAGTACTTCAAAACAAAATAATGCTAGTATAACAGAGTACTTAACAGCAGTACTTACTTATTGCATATATACAGAAAATTATAAATATAGTAATTCAAAAAGACCAATAAAAATATGTATACCAGTAGATCTTAAAAAATACTATAAATCAGATACAGTAGCAAATTTCTTTTCTTATATGTCAGCTGATATTAACGTTAGCAAAAAAAAGGAATATACATTTTTAGAGATACTAAATTTGGTAAAAATAGAATTTAAAGAGAAACTAACTCCAAAAGAAATTGAAAAAACAATGGGAGCAAATATTAAAATAGGAACTAATTTTTTTATAAAATTAATACCATTATTTTTGAAAAATATCTTGCTTAGTATTAGTTATAAAGAAATTAGAAAATATACAACAACAACAGTTTCAAATTTAGGAAGAATAGAAGTAGATGAAAAATATAAAGAATATATAGAAAACTTTTTATTTTTATTATGTGCTGAATCTGTTGAAAAAGATAAAGGAGCAATAGTTTCTTATGATAATACTTTAGTATTTACATTTACATCAATATTAGAAGATTATAAAATTGAAAGAGCATTTTATGATTTTATAAAAAAACAGAATATTGAAATTTATACAGAAGGAAATGGAGTATATGATGTTATATCCTAATATTATAAATATAAAGAAAAGTCATATAACAGTAAAAATATTAGAAGGAATTTCAATTCTTATAATATTTGTGTGTGTTTTAATAAATGAATTATTTACTCCTCATATAAAATGGGCATTTTTAGTTATTCTTGGAATCTTATATGCTTGGATTACAAGTTTATATTCTATAAGAAAAAATGTTAATATTGCATCACACGTTTTACTTCAAACTATAATAGGATTAGTGCTTACATTTTTAGTAGATGAGATTATTGGTTATAGAGGTTGGTCTATAAATATAGGAATGCCAATTATTATAGGAATAGCTAATATTACAATGCTTATACTTACAATAGTTAAAAGAAAAAAATATTTTAAGTATAGCATGTATCAGATAGTTCTTTCTATATTAAGTATATTAGTAATTATATTACTAATTACTAAAGCAAAATATAAAATTATTGCTGTTAGTATAACAAGTGGAATAACTATAACTACACTTATAATGTCTATTGTACTTTGTGGTAAGGATTTAAAAGATAAGTTATATAGAGTATTTCATATATAATTTAAAGTAAAAGGGTAATAAAATATGGAGTATAAATGTTACTATAAATCTAAATTAGGAAAAATAATATTATTAAGTAATGGAAAAGAACTAACTTATTTATGTTTTGATAGTTCAAGGTTTATTAATGAAATAAACAAAATTAATTTTATAGAAGGTGGAAATCTAGAAATATTTGATTTAACTAAAAAATGGTTAGATAGATATTTTAGTAAAGAAAATCCTAATCCTAAAGAAGTTCCAATTATGGTAAATGGGAGCAATTTTAGTAAAAAAGTGTGGGAAATATTAAAAAAAATACCTTATGGAGAAGTTGCAACTTATGGAGATGTAGCAAAACAAATAGCTAAAAATAATAATATGAAAAAAATGTCTGCACAAGCAGTTGGACATGCAGTTGGGCATAATCCAATATCAATAATAATACCATGTCATAGGGTTATAGGTGCAAATGGAAATTTGACAGGATATGGCGGAGGAATAGAAAAGAAAATAGAATTATTAAAATTAGAAAAAGTTAATACAAATAATTTTTATGTTCCTAAAAAAGGAAATGCTCTATGAACAAAATACAAATGATTTTTATTGCAATGTAAATAGAATTTAATACGATGTATATAATAATAGTAGAGAGGGAGTGTATTATTATGGCACAGACAAATATTAATATAAGAATGGATGAAGAATAAAAAAAAACAATTTGATAAATTTTGTTCTGATATTGGTATGTCAATGACAACTGCTATTTGCATATTTGCAAAGAAAGCAGTAAAGGAACAGAAAATACCATTTGAAATTACAGTTGACCCTTTTTATAGTAGTGCTAATATACAAAGGATAGAAAAGGCAATTAGGGATGTAGAAGATGAATAAAGCATGGCAAGATGATGCATGGGAAGATTAGTTATATTGGCAGATACAAGAATTTTTATAAAGGAATAGGAAAACCAGAACCATTAACAGGAAATCTTTCAGAATATTGGAGTAGAAGAATAGATAGTAAAAATAGAATAGTTTATAAAATAGAAAATAATCAAATTATAATAATCCAATGTGGTTCACATTATAGAGATAAATGAGTAAAAATCATAACTAACATAAAATAAGTTATGATTTTTTATAATTATTCTAATGAAGATTTTGTTTTTCTTGACTTATAAAAAAAAAGTAAAGTATAATTAGTGTGAGAAAAATATTTTTAGATTTGGAAGAAGGAGATAAGTTAGTTAGAACTAACAAAAATATGATATGAGTAATAGAACTTTTATAATAGTACTTACAATTATTTTATTAATTATTATGTGTCCAATATTAATAGTTTGTTTTTGGGATGTAGATAATGAAACTGATAAGGGTAAAATAAATAGTATGTCAGATAATAAAGAAATTCCAACATTAGAACTAAAATTAAGTACAGAAGAACCAGAACAAGAAAAAGTAACTATTTTTGCTGTTGCAAAAACATCAGATTCTGAGGGAATCTTAAATATAAAGTTACCTGATTCATCTATTAAAGAAGGTGATACTGCAAGCTATATTGTTACTGAAAATGGAGATTATCATTTTGAAGTAGAATCTAAAAATGGTCAGAAGAATTCTGCTGATATAAAAGTAAATAATATTAAATCAAGTCCAGTATCAACTCCTTACATGCCAAATGGATTTTCACATTTAGAAGGTGATAGTAAAAGTGGATATGTTATTCAGGATAGTTATAAAAATGAATATGTATGGGTTCCAGTAGAAAAAAATTCACTTATTAGAAAAATGGAGCAAGATACATCTTATAGTGATAATGAACAAAATGTAAATAAATTTGTAGAGAGTGTAAATAAATATGGAGGTTTTTATATTGCAAGATATGAAGCATCTATTTCTAAAAATAAAGATTCTAGCAAATATGTAGCTACTACAATTCAAAATAGAGCACCATGGACAAATGTTAGTTATTCAACAGCTCAGGATGTTGCAATGAAAACTTCGGCTGAACTAGAATATGGAGATTGCAAGACAGAAATTATGAATAGTTATGCTTGGGATACTACTTTAAAGTGGATAGATTCTTCTATAGTAGGCTATTCTGAAGACTTAAATTATGGCAATTATTCTGGTAACATTACTTATACAGGAGCTACTAAAACAGATATGGTAAATAATATTTGTGATATTTCTGGGAATGTAAAAGAGTGGACAAGTGAAAAATATATAGGAAATAGTAATTCTTCAAATGAATGTAGAGTAGTAAGGGGAGGAAATATGTCGTCAAATAAATCTGCAAGTAATTATGAAGTATATGAATCTTCTAAAGTAGAATCAGGTTTAGGGTTTAGATTAATTTTATATAAATCAGTGTAAAATAATGTAATAATATGTAATAAAATAGTAATGCAAAAGTAAAGAAATAGTAATTGACTTTAACCTCAAAACAAAGTTAAATATAAGTATATATATAAATATTAAGGAGGATGTAATAATTATGGCAGTAAATAACAAAGTAGATTTAGACAAAATGGTAAAACATGCTAATAGAATTTCCGAAATAGGAGTTAAAATGAATAGTAGATTTATCAATGTATTTGAAGACATTGAAAAAATGCAAAAATACTGGAAGGGAGACGCTTATGCAAAACTTGTAAGAATTGTAAATACTTTAGATGATAATTTTAATCGTATTTCAAACTATTTTTGTGATACTTTACAAATGGAAATTATTAAAAAGAGAAACCAATATGCAAAGGCTTCAAAGAAAGCAACTGTAAATCCTACTGGAACTTCAGCTACAAAAATAACAAATATACCAGTAAAAGCACAAGGAGATGAAATAGTATTTAATGAAGCAAAAATAGATGATATAAGTATGAAGGTTTATGAAAGATTTGCAAATGTAGAAGATGATTTAGAGAAAATATTAAATACATTTGATAAAATAACATGGGAAGGCGACACTGGAAATGTTATGAGAAAGATATTAAAAGAAAGAATAGCAAGAACAAAAGATGTTATGAAAAAAGTATTAAATGCAATAAAACAATATATAAATGCGGCTAAAAAAGCAATGAATGCAGCAGAAAAGGGAAATCAAACAACATCAGCAGAAGTTGGAACAGGTGGTATAGATACAGCATCAAGTGGTCTTAATGCAGAAGGAAAAGGTTTTGATGGTGGATACGACTGGACTAAAAATACTTAAGTAGATAGAATAATTAAATAAAAAAGATAAAGGTAATATTAAATTATGCTTTATCTTTTTTTATAGATAAAGTTAATTAAAGGATGAAGATGAGTATAGAAACAAAAGTTAATTTAAAATATATGCTAAAGGTATCTGAGAGAATTTCAAAAATAGGATTTAATATCTCAGAAAGATTTGATAAGTTTTTATTTCAAGTCAAAACAATGCAAGAGTATTGGCAAGGAGAAGCATACATAGAGTTTGTAAGAAATGTAAATCGTAAAATTGAAATATTTACAGATATATCAAACTATTATACTGAAATGTTACCAAAAGAAATTATTTCAAAAAGAAATATGTATGCAAGAAAGATTAATGAAGTAGAAGATGATGTTAATCTAAATAAACCTGTTGGATTAAATAAATTAATTATTAAAGAACAAGGAAATATAATAATTTATAAATCATCAGCAATGGAAATTAAAATTAATAGAATTGAGCAAATTTTTGATGATATAATAAGATACTTAAAAGAGATACAAGAAGATTTTAATTCAATCATTTGGGAAGGTACACTTAAAATCTTGATGAAACAAAGTTTTGAAGAAAAAATGATTATACATAAAAGAATAATAAAGTCTACTAAACAGGCATTTCATGATTATTTAGAAAAGCAAATGAGAGAAATGGATAAAGCAGAAAAAGATAATTCATTTATTGAACAACATATTAATTTATCTGATGTAAATACTAAAATTAATATAGAAAGTTCAAGCTATGACTGGGAGAAAAATGTATTTTAGTAAAATTTAAAAGAAAGTGATGTAAAGAAATTGTTTTACATATAATAATTATAGTATTAGCAAATCCGTAGGATATCATGATTTGCACATAGAAGAGATATGTACCCACATATCTCTTTTGGTATATTATATTACAATAAAATCAAAAATATATTGTAATTTTAAATAATTAAAATTTTTATTTAGCTTCTTATTTCTGCTATAATTATATCTTTTGCTAATTTTTAAGACATTTATAACTTAAACTTTGTGATTTCTTAAATGATTTCTAATATTTAAATTAGATAAAAATATTGAAAATAAAATATCGTTAATGCTATAATATTTATGTAAAATATTATATATAGGGAGCAAAATATGATTGTTACATTAATTGGAGAAAATTCATTAAATAGATTAATTCTGCCACATGAGGCAACAGGAAATTATTGGTTATGTGATAAGAGTTTAGGAAATGATAAAAAACTAATTAATATTGAAGCTAATAACGGAAAATGGCAGTTTGTAAGTACTAGTCATTCTGTAATGATAAGTAATAAATATATACGTATTTCCAAAAATAAAGTAGAAATACCTACTGATATTAATGATGAAATCACATTAGATAAAGTCATATTAAATAATTATGGAATGTATTGTATAAAATTAAAAAATGAAGACGAACCATATTTATTATATTGTACTCCTATATGTGAAAACAATTATTTACATTTAAAGATGAAAAGTGATTTTGATATTTCAGTAGGAAGTGACAAGAGAAAAAATCATATAGTTTTAGAAAATATTTTAGTAAGTCCTATTCATATAAAACTACATAAAAATAATGGAAATTGGGATATACAAAATTATAATAAAATTTATAATACTTATGTAAATGATTTACCAGTTGGTGAACAAACGAGAAATATAAAAAATGGAGATATAATATTTGTATTAGGAACTAAAATAATTGTTATGGGAAATGATATCTTTGTCAGTAATCCATCTGGTAAAGTTAAGTATAATAGTAAGTTCTTTGACTTAGTAGACAAAAATCCAGAAGTAACAAAAAAAGATGATGAAGAATTAATAAATGGAAATAATGAATCTGATTATTTTTTAAGACCTCCTAGAATGATTGAACTTGCACAGAAGAATGTAATAAATATTGAAATGCCAGTAAAAGAAAATAAAGATAAAGGATTACCTATTATATTAGTGATGGGATCAATGTTTTCTTTTGCAGCTATGACAATTATTTCAATAATACAAACACTTGATGAATTTATAAATGGTGAAGTAAGTAAAAAAAATGCAATATTTTCTCTAATCATGGCTTCTATTATGCTACTTGGATCATTATTACTTCCTTTAATAACACAACAATATACAACAAATAGAGAAAAGAAAAAGAAGTTAGATAGAGATAAGAAATATAGAAACTATATACAAAATAAAATTAAAGAAATAGATGAGAATTTGTTAACTAATAAAAAAATTCTAAATGATACATATCCATCAGCTGATGAATGTTTAAATATAATATTAGAAAAAGATGCAAGATTATGGGAGAGAAAATCAACTGATAGAGACTTTTTAAATGTTAAATTAGGAATTGGTAATATACAATCAAATTTAGAGGTTTCTATAAATAGAAATACTAAAAGCTTTGAAGATGAAAATACTGAATTTGATAAGTTAGCTGAAGACTGTATTAAACATGCAAAAATACTAAATGATGCACCAGTATTATTATCTTTTATAAATAAAAGATTTTCTGCGATAATTGCAGATGATGATAATGAAAATATTAAATTCCGTTTTATTCAAAATATTATTTTACAATTAATTACTTTTCATAGTTATGATGAATTAAAATTGGTATTTTTATTAAAAGATAATTCTAGTAGAAGCTGGGATTTCACAAAAATATTACCACATACCTGGAATAGTGCTAAAAACTTAAGATTTTTTGCTTATGATTATACTAAAATAAAAGAAGTATCTCAGTTTTTAAGTAGTGAGATTAAAAAAAGAAAATCAGAATTAGAAGATTCATCTTCTGAAGATAAAGTAAATATAGGAATGCCATACTATTTAATTATTGTAGAAGATTATAAAAGAGTTGAAAATATAAGTGCTATTAATGAAATCTTAAAATCTGAAAGAAATTTAGGATTTAGTTTGCTTATGATAACAGATAATATAAATTACTTACCTAATGAATGTAAAACATTTATATCATTAGATTCTGAAAAAGGTATTTTATTTGGGGCTGAAAATGCTATGAATAATCAAATTGAGTTTAAAATAGAAGAACAACAAGATTTGCAATTTGATGATGTTAGTAAGGTATTATTCAACATTCCTATTAAATATGCAGAAGAAAAAGAGATGCAACTTCCAAGTAGCTATAATTTTTTGGAAATGTTTAATGTAGGTTGTATTGAACAATTAAATATATTACAAAGATGGAAAACAAATGACTCTACTGTATCACTTGCAGCCCCGATAGGAATAGATGGTAGTGGAAATATTATAGAATTAGACCTTCACGAAAAGTTCCATGGACCACATGGATTAATTGCAGGTTCTACTGGTTCTGGAAAAAGTGAATTCATTATTACATACATATTATCTTTAGCAGTAAATTATCATCCAGATGATGTTACATTTGTTTTAATTGATTATAAAGGTGGAGGACTAACAGGAGCTTTTAAAAAACCAACTATACAATTACCACATTTAGTTGGAACTATAACAAATATTGATAAAAGTGGTTTGGAAAGATCACTTGAGTCTATTGAGAGTGAACTAAAAAGAAGACAAATAGAATTTAATGAAGCAAAGAATATTACAAATGAAAGTACAATGGATATTTATAAGTATCAAAAATACTATCATCAAGGAGTGTTAAAAGATCCAATATCACATTTATTTATTATTAGTGATGAATTTGCTGAACTTAAAGAACAAGAGCCTGAGTTTATAGATGAGCTTGTAAGTATTGCTAGAATTGGTCGTAGTTTAGGTGTGCATTTAATATTAGCCACTCAAAAACCATCAGGAGTTGTTAATGATCAAATTCGTAGTAACTCTAAATTTGGAGTTTGTTTAAAAGTTCAAACACCTTCTGATAGCCAGGATGTAATAGATATTGGAGATGGTGCTAAGTTAAAAGGAGCAGGACAATTTTACTTAAAAGTAGGTAATGATGATTATCTAGTATTAGGTCAAGCTGCATGGGCAGGTGCTAAATATTATCCATCAAATGAAGTTAAAAAAGAATATGATAATTCAGTAGAATTTATTTCTAGTACAGGTATGATTTTGAAAAAAGTAGATGATGAAATAAAGAGAACTGAAGAATGCAAAGGAGAACAAATAACTAATATTGTAGATTACTTATGCGAGTTGGCAGATAAAGCAGATATTAATGAAAAACAATTATGGCTAGAAAATATTCCTGAAACAATATATTTAGAAGATATTAGAAAGAAATATAATGTTAAAAATGACAAAAATATTACAAAAGCTGTTATAGGAGAATATGATAATCCTTCTAAACAAACACAAAATGTTAAAATGTTAGATTTTTCAAATGATGGAAATGTAGTTATATATGGTAATGCAAAAAGTGGTAAGGAGACATTAATTAGTACTTTAATATATGATATTATTTCAAATTATACTCCAGATGAAGTTAATATCTATATTATGGATTTTGGTAGTGAAGCAACAAAGATATTCAGAAAAGCACCACAAGTTGGAGATATTATATTTGCATCTGAAGTAGAGAAATTAACCAGATTCTTTATAATGTTAAGAGATGAAATAAAAACAAGAAAAGAAAAATTATCTGATTACAATGGTGATTATAGACTATTCCTAAATACTAATAAAGAGCCTATGCCATCGTTTGTAGTTATTTTAAACAATTATGAAGTTTATTTAGAAAACTATGAAATGAGGTTTGACGAATTATTTGAAACATTAATTAGAGAAGGTGAAAAATGTGGTATTTATTTTGCAGTAACAGCTGGAAATGGTTCGGCAATGAGATATAGAATGTCTCAAAACTTCAAGCAAAAGATAGCACTGCAATTGAATAGTGATGATGAGTTATTTAGCATTTTTGACCAAATAGGAAAGAAAAGAGCAGGTAAGTTGTTTGGAAGAGGATTAATATTTATTGAGGAAGAGGGATTTTTTGAGTTTCAAACAGCAAAAATATGTGAGGCAAATGTTTGGAATGATGTAATTGCAGATAAAATAGAAGCACTTAATAAAATGTATAAAAATAGAGCAAAATCAATTCCTACACTTCCAGAAGTTGTAAGTGTTGAAGATGTAAAAAAGGCTATAACAACTGTATCTTCAGTACCACTTGGAATAGTACAAAAAAGTCTTAAACCTTGTACATATAATCTTAATAGAGGAATAATAAATCTTATTGTAACAAGAAGTCAAACAGTAGACATAAAGAACTTTATAAATAGTTTCATAGAAATTTTCAAATTAATGCCTAATATTAATTTTGATGTATTTGATGCAGATAAGATATTAAGTAGTGATGAAGAAGATTTAAGACAGAAATATTTTGACTTTTTTAAAGCTTTAAATCATTCAGAAAAAGAAATAGATGATTCTGTATATATTATTATAGGCCTTCAAAAATTTTTAGATGCACTAGAGGCAGAAGAATTATTTTTTGAAAGTTTAAAAAATGCAGAAAGATTAAAAAAATGTAGAGCGATAATTATAGATAATTATAGTAATATAGAAAAATATGAAGATTCAGAATGGTATGAAAAATATATAACAAAAAATTATGGACTTTGGATTGGAAATGGTGCTGAAGCACAAGGATTAATTGAAATAACAGAAGAAACTGGAGATTTTAGAAATGATTGTGGACAAACTTTTGGATATGCTGTAAAAAAAGGTAGACCTACTCTAATAAAAGTATTAGGTATGGAAGAAAAGAGTGAAGAGGATGAATAAAATATTAGTAAAATTATATATTCCAATGATAGGTAAGGAATATGATGTTTGGATACCAATTAATAGAAGAATTTATAATGTTGTAAGATTAATGGTAAAAGGACTTAATGAATTAACAAATGGAGAATATTGTCCTAAGATAATGCCTTTGTTGTATGATAAAAATACAAGTTTACCATATAGCTTAGATATGAGTATAAGAGAATCAGGAATAAAAAGTGGTTCAGAGATTGTTTTATTATAATAAAAACACTTAATATATTAACATAATGTATTAAACTACATACTATATAATAACGGAGGAATAAGAAAAATGATGAATGTATTGTATAGTATAGTAGGAATTTTAATACCATTTGCAGGAACTAGTTTAGGAAGTGGATTAGTATTTTTCTTAAAGAAAAATATAAATGAAAATTTCCAAAAGTCTATTGTAGGATTTGCAGCAGGAGTTATGATAGCAGCAAGTGTATGGTCTCTTATATTACCATCAGTTGAAATGGCAGAAAGTCAAGGAATATTAGGTTGGATTCCAGCAGCAGTTGGGGTAATATGTGGAGTTATGTTTTTACTTATAATTAATATGTTTGCCAAAAGGTTTGAAACAGGCGAGAATGGCAAAAAATTAAATATGCTTATATTTTCAGTTACACTACATAATATTCCAGAAGGAATGGCAGTAGGTGTATGTTTTGCAGGATTT
>JAAWJE010000045.1 GCA_022796725.1 Clostridia bacterium
TCGAGAAGCATAGGTTTTTATTTTTATATTTTCATTAAACTTTAAACCTATTTTTCTTCCAATTTTCTTATAATTTTCTAAATACTCATTTTGTGCAAGTTTTATCCTTTCTGTATCTACTATTGATGAAGTTTTTAGTTTTTCATAATCAAAGTTATAAGCTAATACATCAATCATTACACTATCAAACATTGTTCTTATTTCTGTACCATTTATTATTCTTCCTGAATATAAGTTTCTTATTTCAGGATTTTTTAATTCCTCATATATACTTATATCTTCATTATCTGTTATTGATATTGCACTTAAATTTAATTTTTCTGCTTTTTGTAATATATCTTTTATTTCATCTGTACCACTTGAATTTTTTGTATGAATGTGTAAATCTATCATACTAATCCCTCATTTCTTTTAATTCATTTATTGCTACTTTAAATTCTTCCTCTGATGGTGCTTTTCCATGCCAAGCAACATTATTTTCCATATAAGAAATTCCTTTTCCTTTTATAGTTTTTGCTATAATTACTGAAGGTTTTTCTTTTACTAATCTAATTTTCTTAAATACATTAATAATTTCATCTATGTTATGTCCATCTATTTCAAATACTTCAAATCCAAATGCCTTAAATTTATCTTTTAATGGATATACACTATTTTTTACTTCTTCTACTGTTCCATCTATTTGTAGATTATTATTATCAACAATTAAACACAAATTATCTAATTTATATTTTGATGATGTCATTGCAGCTTCCCAAATTTGTCCTTCTTGTATTTCTCCATCTCCGTACTATACAATATACTCTATATCCTCTTTTATCTAATTTTGAAGCCATTGCCATTCCATTTGCTATAGATAAACCTTGTCCAAGTGAACCAGACGACATATCTATTCCTGGCGTTTTTCTCATATTTGGATGACCTTGTAGAAAACTACCCATTTTTCTAAAATTCTTTAGTTCTTCTTTATTAAAATATCCTTTTTCAGCTAAAACAGCATATAATGCAGCACAAGAATGTCCTTTTGATAAAACTAATCTATCTCTATTTTCATCATCAGGTTTTTTAGGATTAATGTTCATTTCATTAAAATATAATACAGTTAAAATATCTGCTACTGATAAAGCTCCACCAGGATGTCCACATCCTGCACAATATACTTCTTCTATTATGTCTTTTCTTACTTCATTCGCTATTTTTTTAAGCTCACTTATATCATTATCTGTAATTTTCATAGCATCACCCCTAATTTATATTTACAACTTATTTATATCACATATTCTTATTATTTTCCAGTATTTTTAATCATCATGTGGATTATAATTAAATCTCTCTTCTATAACAACATTATAATTATGTTTCAAAAAATCTGCTATATTCTCCAACCTGCTTATTATCATAAGTTCAGCATTTTTATGTTGTTCGTAATTTTCTATAATTTTGTACAATAGTTTTTCTATATTATTTAATCTTTTATTAATTTTACTATAATTTTTTTCTAACAATTATTACCTCTTTTCTATACTGCAAATAAAAAAGTATGAAATAAATATAACTTTACTTCATACTTTTAGTCAATAATTTTTCATCTATAATATTTTTAGTTTTTCGGCATTTTTCGCATATTTCTTTAATTTTTCATAAGCTAAATAATTAATTGTTCCTGCTGGAAACTTTCCTGTTTTATCTTTCTTTCCTGCTGGTACTCCAGTTAATATTTCAATTCCTTGTTCTACATTTTCTATTGCAAAAACATGGAATTTTCCATTTTTCACTGATTCTATAACTTCATCACTTAAATGTAAATTTCTAATATTTTGTCTTGGAATTATTACTCCATGTTCACCTGTTAATCCTCTCATTTTACAAATTTGATAAAATCCTTCTATTTTCTCATTTACTCCTCCTATTGGTTGGATTTCTCCTTTTTGATTAATTGAACCTGTTACTGCAATTGATTGATTAATTGGAATATCTGATAGACTTGATAATATTGCATAAGCCTCAGTACTAGAAGCACTATCTCCATCAACTCCGCCATATAACTGTTCAAAACATACACTTGCTGTAAGTGAAAGTGGCATCTCTTGTGCAAACATTTCTCCTAAATATCCTGTTAGTATTAAAACACCTTTAGAATGCGTTGAACCAGACATCTCTACTTCTCTTTCAATATTTATAATTCCTTGTCTACCCATATAAGTACTTGCAGTTATTTTTGATGGTTTACCAAATGAATAATCTCCTATTGTAATTACAGTAAGTCCATTAATCTGACCTACTTTTGTTCCTTCTGTACTTATTAATAAAGCTCCTTCTTTAATCATTTGAATATATTTTGTATCATATTTTTTTAGTCTATCTACTCTTTCTTCTAAAGCTTTTTGAATATATTTTTTTGTTATTATCTTTGATTTTCCAAGTCTTGCCCATGTAGAAGCTTCACCTACAATTTGTCCAATTTCACTAAATTGAGTTGATATTTTTTCTTTATCACCTGACAATTTTGATGAAAACTCAACAATTTTTGCCATAGCTTCTTTATCTAAATCTAAAAGACCTTCTTGACTTGTATAGCTTTTTACAAATTTTATTAATCTCTGAATATTTTCTTTTGTTTTTGGTGCATCTTCTTCAAATTCTACTTTAATCTTGAATAATTTTCTAAAATCATCATCCATTGCAAGCAAAGTATGATAAATATTTGAATTTCCTATTAATAATACTTTTACATCTAGTGGTATTGGTTCTGGTTTTAAAGAAATAAGCATCATAGAAGATCTTTGTTCCATACTATTATCTATTCCTATTTCTTTTACTGTTAATACTTTTTTTAATGTTTCATAACACATTTGATTTGAAAGCAAATCTTTTGCTTGAAATATAATATATCCTCCATTAGCTTTTTGAAGAAGTCCAGGCTTTAACATAGTAAAATCAGTTTTTAAAGAACCATAATGATTTTCATATTCCAATCTTCCAAATATATTTTGAAATGTATAATTAGAATCCATAATTACTGGAGTTCCTGTAAGATTACTATTATCTATAAATAAATTTACTCTATAATTAAGCCATGGTTCACTATTTGGTTGTTTCATGGCATTAGTTTGTTGTTTTGGATCTGGTTCTTCTGCTACAAAAGCTGAGATATTTTTTAAAATATCTTTTTTTACATTATCTAAATATTGTGTAATTTTTTTATTTCTTTTATAAATTGACTTTACATTATTTACATGTATATTTATGGTCATAAGTGCAACATTTGATTGCCACTCTTCTATTTTTGTATCTGATTTTTTCTCTGCTATTTTGATTTCTGATAATGCAGTAAATATCAATTCTTGTACTAGATTAGACTTATCTTCAAATTTCTGTTTTACATCTGCTGGAAGTTTGTCGTATTCTTCCTCATCAATTGCTTTTCCTTCAATTACTGGCATCATATAAATACCATTTTGAGCAGATTTTACTTGGAATCCCTCTTTCATTGTTTTTTCATTTAATTTTTCTAATATCTCTAATCTTTTTTCTTCATATTCTTGTTTTATTAATTTCTTTTCTTTCTCAAAATCATCATTATTGAATGTCTTTTTTATATCTTTCCTAATATCTTTTATAAATGAATCCATTGCATCTTTAAAAGCTTTTCCTTGTCCTGCTGGAAGTGACACTGCTATTGGTTCATTTGGTTCATCAAAATTATATATATAACACCAATCATTTGGTGTTTTCTCTTTACTTGCTTTACTGTTCAAGTAATTTTTTGTGTACATTGTTTTCCCAACACCAGTAGGACCTTCAAGATACATATTATATCCTTTAACATCAATATTAACTCCAAATTCTAAGGCTTTTATTCCTCTATCTTGACCATATATTAAGTTCTTTGTATCTTCAATTTGTGCTGTTGAATCAAAATTAAACATATTTGGATTACAAATATCTTTTAAATCTTTATAACTTAATTCATTATATTTTTTCATTAGTATATAAATCCTCCATAAATATTTATCTTGATTTTATATCATAAAAAAACTTTATGCAACAAAATTATACATAAAAATAAAAAACTAAAAAATTAATTTGATAACTATTATTATTTTAGCCATCATATCAACTTTTTAGTCATTATTAATGCATCATCTATATTATTATAATATTTTTTTCTTATTCCAACTTTTTCAAAATTATATTTTTCATATAATTTTATTGCATATATATTGTTTATATTTACTTCTAGAGTTATTTCATCTTTTTTCTTTTGTCTTGCTATTTCTATAAGTTTTTCTAGTAATCTACTTCCAATTTTATTATTTCTCATATCTTTTTTTACTACAATATTACTAATATGTATTTCATAAGGAGGCTCCCATAAAAAAGCAAATCCTACAATATTATTCATATCGTCTTTAGTAACAAAGCCATAAGAAATATCATTATTATATTCATCTTCTAACATCTTTTCTGTCCAGAAGTCATCAAATTCTAAAATATTTTCTTTTAAAGATAATACATCTTCTTTTTGCATATTATAAATCTTTATATTATTTTGCATCTTTTAGCCTCTCTGCTTGTGATTTTCTTAAGTATAATGGATTTAATGTATCTGCTGATTTTATATCTTTTTTATTTATCCATTTATCATATCCACATTTTCCAGCAGAATATGCACTTTGTTTGTTTAGATTTTCTGATACAAACTTATATTTTTTATTTTTCAAAGTTTCTATTATTATTTCTTTATTTTCTATACTTCCGTCACCTACAAAAATGAAATTATCATAGTCTTTAATTTTTTCTATGACTATATTTATATCATCTGCTAAATATGGAATTTTTAAATTATATTTTTCGTCAAATATTCCACTATATACTTGTTTATTTTTTGCATCAATCATTGAAACTATAGTACTTTTTTCCACATTTTCCACATTATATGCTAAAGATTCAAGTGATGTAACTTCTACTATATCAATATTTTTTATTTCTGCAATTGCCTTAATACTTGCAATTCCTATTCTAATTCCTGTAAAAGAACCTGGACCTATACAACACACAATTAAATCTATGTCATCTAATAAAGTATTCATTTCTTTTAAACATTTATCTAATAATGGCATAAAATTTTCTGAGTGAGTTCTTCCATTATCTAGTACTTTTTGATTTATTAATATATTATTCTCTAAAAGTGCTACTGCACAAATAGCACTTGATGTATCTACCGCTAATATTCTCATTTTTATCTCCTATTTTAAATATTCTATTTCTATTTCTCTTCTTTCCTCGTTTTTTAAATCCCTAGAAAACTTTATTTGTATATATTGTCTTGGAAGAATATCTTTTATTATTTCTCCCCATTCTATAAAACAAATTCCTTTTTGGAAATATTCTTCTCCTCCTATTGCATAAAATTCATCTGAATTTTCTAGTCTATATACATCAAAATGATATATATTTTCTTTTTTACTTATATATTCATTTACTATTGTAAAAGTTGGACTTGATATTTCATTTTCAATTCCATAATACGACAATATTCCTTCTACAAATTTTGTTTTTCCAGAACCTAAATTTCCTGATAATACAACTATGTCTCCCTTTTTTAATCCTTCTGCAAATCTTTTTGCAAATTTCTTTGTTTCTTCTTCACTATTAGTTATATATTTATCCATATTTTCTTCCTATCTTAAAATGATTTATTATTAATTTTACTCCAAAATACTACAATTGTAAAGGATTTAACAATTCTTTTATATTTTTTAAAATTATGTATTGACAAATAAATATTTTTAATTTATAATTTAAAAATGTTAAGAGTAATGCAGGTGTAGTTCAATGGTAGAATTCCAGCCTTCCAAGCTGGCTATGCGGGTTCGATTCCCGCTACCTGCTCCAGTCTGGGTGTTCTTATAGGATTTAATGTCTTATAAGAACACTTTTTATTATGCCGATAATTTATGAGCGTATTTCACATTAACGCCCTTTCTTGTATTTACTTATATATCTATATTATATAGTTTTCTTTCTATAAAGCTCCCCCCCATATTACATATAGGGAGCATCGTGGCTAATGTTTTGCATTGCCACGTTCCTAATTTATATTTTATATTACAAATTACTAGAAAATTTCTTTAGAATATGATATAAATATTATTCTAGCAAAATTTTGAAAAATTCTTAAATTATTTTAAAACGTATACTATAATGAAACTATAATTTTGAAAGATAGAGGTTGATAATATAAATGAATGAAGACATAAATGAAGTATATAATAAATGTATTGAATATAGTAATAAAATTAAAAATCCTATATTAAGAGAGACTGTGCAAAAAATTTATCAAGATTATAAAGATAAATTAATAAATAAACCAGCTACTACAGGTTCTCATCATTATTACAAAGGTGGATTATTATATCATATATATAGTGTTACAAGAAATGCCATAGAAATATGTAATTTATACCATAATTTAGAAGTAGATATGGACTTAGTTATATTTGGAGCATTAACTCATGATATAGGAAAAACAAATGATTATAATGATTTCATAGAAGATGAAAATTATAATCCGCATTCTGGTAATGGCTTTGCCCTATTAGGACATTCTTATGAAGGTACACATATAGTAGAAACTTATCTAGCAAAATATGAAATCGATGAACAATTTAAAAACCAAGTCATTCATATGATTGGTAGCCATATGAACGAATATAGCGAGTGGGGAGCATTAGTATTGCCTAAAATGCTTGAAGTAATTATTATTAATTTTGCAGATAATATAGATGCTCATATCGAACCTGCACATAATAAAATTAGTAGTGCAAAAAAAGGAACATTATATAAAGTAGGAAATGCACCAAGATCTTATTACAAATCTTTAAATCCAAATTATAACACAAATAATTTAGACTAGGAGAGTAAATTAAAATTGAAATTTCATAAAAGATTATATTTGGTCTCGTGTAAGTATTGATTTATTGGCATTTATGAAAAAATCCTATAAGAACATTCCTACCAATTATAAAAGTCATTGTATTAGAAAATAGTTTAGCATAATGACTTCTATTGTTAATTTGCAAAATTACAATATGTATGGTAAAATTTAGTGAATTATAATTATGAGGCAAAAACTCATAAATTTTCTATATATTCTGGTTTAGGCAAAAAAAGGTACAGACTAGATTGTAGCCTATGAAAATTTAGGCATAATTGAAGATTTTTTAAAAAGAGGAATTAAAATAATATGATAAATCTAGAATTACTTAGAATATTTAAAGTAGTAGCTGAGGAAGAAAATGTAACTCATGCAAGTGAAATCTTATGTATATCTCAGCCAGCAGTTACTAAGCATATAAGAAATTTAGAAATGATGCTAAATATAAAATTATTTGAGAGAACTAACAAAGGTTTAATTTTAACAGAAAATGGTACAAATTTGTATAATGATACTAAAGATATAATTAATAATCTGATAATTGTTGAAAAGAAGTACTCTACTCAAAAGCAAATAAATTTTGCAATTAGAAAGACTTCATTTCAAAATTTATTTAGTACAAAATTAAGTAAATTCTATACAATTCATAATGATATACAAATTAATTTAATTCAATCTTTGACTAGAGATGAAATGTTATCAAAGTTGGAGAAAAAAGATTTGGATATTGTTATAATGAAAAAAGTAAGTAATTTCAATAAGGATATTTTAGAATTTACAGAATTGAATAAACTACATCATATATTTATTGCTGATAAAAATAACAATATGAAAAATGAATTATTAACATTAGAAAAACTTAAAAATTGTGAATTATTTTTTATGCCTAACAAGATGACTGCTACTTATGTTAGCTTTAAAGAGTCGATTGATAAGCCTTTATCATATTTTTCTAATATAAAACATCTTCCATATTTATCTATTGTTAATATGATTAAAGGAACTAATGCTATTGCTCTTATTCCTAAAGAATACATAGAACTTAATAAAGATATAGTGCAAATTAAAGATGATTTAAATATAAAACCAAGTGAATATGGTATTTATATAAATAAAATGAATTTATTTAAAGAACTAAATGAGTTAATTAAAGTTTTAAAAATGTAATTGTGGAGGAAATAAGGTTTAGTATGTAGTAAAAAATGCTAAATCTTATTTCCAGTTTTTAATAAGATATTTTAAATATTATTTGAAGAATTATAATGGATATAAAATTTCTCTATTTTACAGGAAATTCTAAGTATTTTAATATTTAGTTAAGTTTTCATATATTCTTTTATTTGCATTAACTTTTCTTCTTCAAGTATATCTCCACTTTTAAAATCAATAGCTAATGGCCAATCAGCATCTTTCCATTCTGAATTTAATATATGTACTGAATTTTCATATCTCGGAAAAGCATGATAATGAACATAAAGGTCTTTCATCATCATCATCATATAGTTGAATTTTGTGGCACCAAATTTATCTGTACATATATCTTCATACCATTTTATAACTTCTGGAAATTCCGCTGCTTCTTCTGATGTTAAATTTTTAGCAGATGAAGTTTCTCTTTTAAGTAATATTACCGCATCTCCTAAAGTTCTTTGCTTTGCTCTTATACAAACAATCCAATATTTGAAATTTTTGATACATCTAGTATCTGGTTTGAATTTACTCATAAATTCTAATTCTTTCAAATTAATCACCTCAATATAATTGTAAATCCATTATTTTTCAAAGTGAAATACATATTAAGTAGCTTGGTGATAACTTTTAGTTATGGCAGTTAGATTTACCTAAGATGTGAGATATACTTAGTTATTTTACAATATATTCAAATGTTAGCCTGAGAATATTGTGCAGTAGGAGGAATTCAAATTCCTGACCTCTCGGTTCATAGTTGAACATTTAATCCAATTTTGGCAATTTCTGAAACACTTAATTTTATAAGTATTGATATTACTAAAATACAAGAATTTCTTGAAAATTTAATATAGTTTAAATAAGTTTAAGAAAAAGTAAAATAGTTTATTAAAAATCCACATTTAAGGGGAAATAATCGGAAAACATTTTCACTTTCAGGGGAAAAACTTAATATCAATATTTTATTAAAAAATTTTACTGATAATGAAGAAGATTTGGATTTATGGGAAAGATTAGACGAAGGAACAATTACAAAAGAAGAGGTATTTGAAAAAACAAAAAAAATCAAACAACAGCTACAATATATTTAAGATAATGCTTAAAGATTGAATTTAGTAAAAAAAATTATGCTAAAGCATTGGAAAGATTTGCAAATATTGTTGTTTTTAAAGGTTTTGGTAATGCACTTCCCATAGAAGTTTTATTTAATATATCTGAATATAAATATTTTGATATGTTCATATTTCAAAAATGTCTATTGTGCTTGGGTATGTAAAGTTTTTAATAAATGTGTTAATTGATGCTATTTTGACAGTAACCAAAGTTTAAGGGTAAGCTAACATTAGCTTGCCCTTTTTTCATAGCAAAAAATATTTTATTGATTTTTAATCTATCAATTTAAAAATCAATTATATTCACTTTTAAATTTCTAAATGAATATTTATACTCTACTATATATTTACTTTTTTTCAAAATGTTGATAATCTTTTTTACCTCTCCAATCTCCTCCCCAAGTCCATCCTCTTTTTATAAAAGCATTGTAAAGATCATCTCCTTTTTTTATAGTACCTTTTCTAACAATACTTCTATCCACATATTTCTTACTTTTATTAGGTGAAACACATTTTCCTACAATGTATGGATTATATAATGGATTTATATCTATTGCTTTTCCAAATGAATGATTAGATAGTCTATTTGTATTAGCAACTGTTCTATAACAAAAAGCAGATGTATTATTGTCTTCCATAGACTTTTCATCATTTGCCTTATATTCATCAATTAATTTAATCTTTTCAATAGGATATTTCTTATTATAAATCTCTTTAAAAATATCTAATACTTCTTGTGCTACATCTTTATTAACTATCATTTCTCCTACATGAGTTTTTTCATCAAATCCCCAATATGTTATTTTTAAATATGATAGTTGTTTTATATCCATTTTATTTTTACTTGGTATTGAATTTCCTATCATTCTTTTTAAAACACTATTTGTAATTCTGCTACTTGTGAATACTTCTTTAGTTTTTATATTATTATAATCATTTTCTTTTAGACAGTTAATATAAGTTTCATTTTTAATATTTTTTTGCTGTACTGAAATAGTATTTACTTCTTCACCTATAATATTATTCTCTTTCATTTTTTCAGTCTCTTTTCTAAGTATCTTGCTATTTGCAAATACTCCTCCAATTAAAATTAATAAAAAAAATATATAATCTTATTATTCATATCTTTTCTCCTTTTATTTTTCACATTATTTATATATTAATTTTATTAAGCAAATTATAATATATACTCATCTTTACTCTTGTTAATTATTTAATTATATTTCAACTTTGGTTATTTTTTATTAAATAACTCTAAAATTAATCTTTATAGCTCAATTTAATGTATTATATTATAATTTTCTTATATTATAAATATTTTTCTTCATTTTACTTTATTTCTTATTATATTTATGTTATAATAAGAATAGATTATTAAAAAAAGAGGTGAAAAAATGAGCGAAGAACCACAATCGAATAACAAGAAAATAAATATAATTTCAATGAGCATTAATAAAAAAATCGCTCATTATTTTGGGCTTTTTTCTATTTAATCATTAAATTATATTTATTTTCTTCACGCTTTAATTAGAAGGGAGAAAATAATATGTTAAAAGAAAATGAAGAAATCAATATTAATAATTTATTAAGTCAATTAGATGACATTACAGCTGTTGATTTAGCTTTATTATTATCAGATTTAGAAGATGAAGATATTCAAGAAATTTGTTTTAAATTAAGTGATAAAGAATTAGCAAGTATATTAGAGGAATCTGAAGAGAAAACACAAATTAAAATTCTTGACTTACTTAGAAATAATAGAATTATAAATGTTTTAAGCTATATGTCAAAAGATGATATAGTAGATATCCTTGGTGAAATCAATATAGGAAAATCAAAAGAATTAATAAAACTTATGAAAGATGGCAAGGATAAAAAAATTATAGAGCAGTTACTTGGTTATAAAGATGATGTTGCTGGTGGATTAATGACAACAGAATATATTGCTTTAAAAAAAGATTTAACAGTATCTGAAGCGATTCTAAAAATAAAAGAAATTATTTCTAAATCAGAAGTAATTGAAACTATATTTATTACTAATCATAAAAAAATAATTGGAATAACAAATTTAAGAGATATTTTAATAGCTCCTGATAATACAAAATTAGAAGATATTACAAATACAAATTTTATATCTGTTGAACCAGAAACAGACCAAGAAGAAGTTGCACTACTTGCATCTAAATATGACTTAAATGTTATACCAGTAGTAAATAAAAACAATATTTTATTAGGAATAATTACTATTGATGATATTATAGATGTAATCCAAGAAGAGCAAACTGAAGATGTGCTAAGAATGGCTGGTGTTGATAAGGAAGAAAATATAGACAGTAGTGTAATGCAATCTGTAAGAATGAGACTTCCTTGGTTAATTGTAAACTTAGCTACTGCTTTTTTAGCATCATTAACAATAAAAGTATTTGAAGGCATAATTGCACAAGTAGTTGCATTATCTGCAATAATGTCAATTGTGACTGGTATGGGAGGAAATGCAGGAACTCAAACAGTATCAATAATTATAAGAAATATTGCTATTGGAAAAGTTGAATTAAAAGATGCTTTCAGATTAGTAATTAAAGAAATATTTTTAGGATTAATTAATGGTGCTGTAATAGGATTATTAACAGGTATAATAGTATCAATTATATATGGCAATAGTTATTTAGGAATAATTATATTCTTAGCAATGATTGGAAACCTAATAATATCTGGAATATGCGGAATTCTTGTTCCATTAGTTCTTGTAAAATTAAAATTAGACCCAGCACTTGCATCATCTATATTTTTAACAACAGCTACTGATGTATTAGGATTTTTCTTATTTCTAAGTTTAGCACAATTATTCTTACCAAAATTAATTTAAAAATTTCATATTTTTTCTTGACAAATTAAAAAGTATAAATTATAATCTATACTTGTCAAGGGTATGCAGGTGTAGTTCAATGGTAGAATTCCAGCCTTCCAAGCTGGCTATGCGGGTTCGATTCCCGCTACCTGCTCCAAAAA
>JAAWJE010000004.1 GCA_022796725.1 Clostridia bacterium
AACAAATTAGAAAAAGTTATGTTCAAGTTAAATAAAATAATATTTAGACAATTACTTTATAAACAACATAGAATTAATTATTTATTATATTAAAGAAAATGAAATTAAAATAGTATCTGTTATTCATACATCACAAAACTTAGAGTGTGCTATTAATATTTTGGAAAATTATTATAAGTAATATTTATTACTATATAAAAATAATAGGAGATACAAGAGATGAAAAATAAAATGAAAACAATAATTGCTTTAACTATAACATTGATTATAGTTTTATTAATTATAGCTATAATAATTATGATAATAGGTAAAAATAAAAAAGATAATATAAATGATACGAATACTAATAGTATAGATATAAATATTGTAGAAGAAAATAAAGTAGAAGAAAATAATGGACCAGAAGAAAATATTAATAATAGTAATATAAGAAATGTCAAAACTACTGATGGTTCAGAAATTCCACTTCCAGAAGGTTTTTCTTATAAAGAAGGAACAGTTTCAACAGGAGCTGTTATTGAAGATGAAAAAGGAAATCAATTTGTATGGGTACCAACAAATGAAGTAGGATTTAAGAGAAAAAATTTAAGTAATCCTAATCAAAAACAAGTTTTGGAAACAGAAGAAAATAGTATTATACAAAAATCAGATATTTCAAATGATTTTTCAATTTTTTTTGAAACAATAGAAAGTAATAAACAATATATAGAAAGTGTAAATAAATATAAAGGTTTTTATATTGCTAGATTTGAAGCAAGTATTGACCCAAATGATGAAAATAAAGCAAAATCAATTAGAGGTGCAAAACCACTTACAGAAACTGTTTATAATAAAATGAGAAGAATAGCTAAAAATACGTATTCGGATCATAGCTCAGTAATATCTGATTTATCAAGTAGTTATACTTGGGATACAATGTGTGAATGGCTAAAAAAATCTGGATATGATATATATAATTCAACAATATATGGAAATTATTATAATAATAATGAAGGTACAAAAAAGATAGCTACAACTGGAAGAAATGAAAAATGGTGTACTAATAATATATATGATTTAGCAGGAAATGTTTGGGAAATTACAACAGAAGAATGGGGAAGTGTATATTCTACTAATCATTCAGGTAGAGGAGGAGGATGTAGTAATGATGGAATTAAATATCCTATTTCTTGTAGATTAGCAGAATATGATGGTTCTTATTCATATATTGGTTTTAGAATGGTATTGTATTTAAAATAAAATATAAAATGAATTAATTGACAATGAAACAAAATTAAATATATAATAATTATGTAGAAAATGCAAAAGAAAAAATGAGGTGTTTTTATGAATGAAAATAAGGTTGAAAAGAAAAATATTTTTAAAGACTTTTTTAAGTCAATACCAAATTTCTTTATAAAATTAAAAGAAAATATAAAAAACCTAACTAAAAAAAGTAAGATATTATTAGGAATTGTAACAATTCTAGTACTTATATTAATTTTAATTCTTATATCATCTATAATGGTTGGTACAAGATATGGAAATAAATCAGGTAATATAAACAATAATGGATTTGCTGTAAAAAATTCTGGAAGTACAATAATTTCATATATAAATACAGTTGATATATCAGATAATTCAGAAAATTACAAAAATTCAGGAGTATTTGAAATAAATTCAAAAGGAAAAGCAAAAATATATGAAGTATTTGATGAAAAAGTATATGCTTATTCTGTAAATAAAAGTGGGAATTGGATATACTATATGAAAGTTGATGAAAATACTTCTTCAAGGTCAATAATAAAAACAAATGGAAAGAAAAGTATAACTTTAGTAGAAAATTTATCTTCTTATGAAAAAAATACTGATTATTTATTAAATAATTATCAATTAATGTATGTTGTAGGAGATTATGTGTATTATATAAATGAGAATCTAAATTTATCAAGAATAAAAGTTAATGGAAAGACTAAAGAAGTTATAAGAGACGAGATAAAAGTTAGTGATTTTCAAGTATATAATGGATATATATACATTAATAATACAGATGATGAATTAATAAAAGTAAATTTAAAAGACTTTGAGGATAAAAAGCATTTATCTTCAATAAATGCTAATGATTTTCAAGTAGAAAAAGAATATATATATTATATTGATAAATCAGACAAGCTAGTAAGAACAAATCTTGATGGAAATGAAGAAAAAACTATAATTGATAAAGAAGTAAAATCTTTTAATGTTGTAGATAAAGATATATATTATTTTTCTGAATATAAAGGCGAAAGTAAAAATGAAAATGGAAGTACTGATATAACAAATGAATATGCAATATTTAAGCTAGATATAAAGAAAAATGATACTATAAAAATTGTTGAAACAGCAACATCATATAGTCATATAAATGTTGTTGGAAAATGGATTTACTATAACGATAAGATAGAAGGTGACTATTATTACTATACAATGTATAGAATAAAAACAAATGGAGAAGAAAAGCAAGATTTAATGACAGTGATACCAGACTCTGATAAAAAACAAAAATCGGAAAATTAAAAATGAAGCGGACTGATTTATGTCCGCTTTATTAAGAAATATTAAATAAGAAAGGGGTTTTATAATGAGTTTAGGAACAGTTGCTTATAATAATAAAATTTACAACTTAGATTATATGACAGCTGACGAAGTACAAAATCTCTTAGAAACAATAGAAAAGGACAAACTAAAGGTTAAAAGAGAAATAAAAAAAGCAATTAATTAGAAGAAAGGAAGTATATAGTGAAGGATATTATAAAAGAGAAGGAAAAAGAATTTAATAAACTAATTACAGATATGAATAAACTATCAAAATTAAATGCTATTGTTTCTTCTGCTTATCAATATAAAAATACAGAAAATATAGTACTAAATAAAACTTCAAATGAAGAAAATTCTATTATATATGGAATAAATAGTGTTAATACAAAAATATTAACCAATAGAAAAAAATTTGAAAATATTAATGATGAAAAAGATGAAATATTAAATAATTATAAACAATCTTTAGAAGAGCTAGGAACAAATTATGATAATATAATTACTATGGAAAATGTTAAATTGTTAGAAGAAGAAGTTGAACAAATACAATTATTTAAAAAGATTTTTAAATTAAAAAGAAAAGAAAGTATAGCTAAAGGAAAAGCTGATAATAGTGATGATGACATAGCAGAAGATATATATGACTTACAAGATGTTTTATCAAAAAGTGAATCAAAAACTAGAAGAATTAAAACAACATTAAATTCAAAAATAAAAGAGAAAGAAGCTTCACTTATGAATGCTATGGAGTCTAAAGATAAAGAACTTCAAACAAAAATAAAAGGTCCACAAATCTTTAAAAGTGCAAAAAAGTTTTTCTTTAGTAAGATTAATCCACAAAAAGTAGTTGAAAATAGTGTTTTTTCAAATATTAGAGATAGAATAGAGGAATTTAAAAAAGATTTAAAAAATATGAGAAAAAATCAAAAATATACAAAAGAAAATTTAATAGAAGCTGTTAATGTAACAATGGAAAAAAGTAATACAAAAATATTGTAAATTTAAAAAAGATGTGTTAAAATATTAAAACATAAGTATAATTAAAATCTATGAAGAAGCAAAGTAGATAAGAAAAAATATATTAAGAGAGAATAAGCAATATATGCTGAGAGCTTATTTATATATTCCTTATTGAAATTTCACTTTTGAGATGCTATATTGAAAGAAATAGTAGATATAGACGTTTGCTGCGTTAAAGCATAATGAGATTAGATAAAAAATTCTAATGAAGTTAGGTGGTACCACGAAGTAATAACTTTTCGTCCTATTATTGGATGAAAAGTTTTTTGTTTTTTAGGAAATTAAAAAAATATAAATTAAGGAGGAAAAAATGAAAGCTAAAATAGGTGAGATTAAGGAAAGTGCAATTAAAGAAATAAAAACATCTGAAAACTTACAAAATCTAAATGACATAAGAGTAATGTATTTAGGAAAAAAAGGAAAACTAACAGAGATATTAAGAAGTATGGGAGAATTATCAGCAGAAGAAAGGCCTGTAATTGGCTCTATTGTAAATGAAGCAAGAGAAGAGATTGAAAAACTTATTAATGAAAAAACTGAAGAATTAAAGAAAAAAGAATTAGATGAGAAATTGAAAAATGAAAAAATAGATGTAACAATTCCAGGGAAGAAATTTAAAAGAGGAAGTAAGCATCCAATAAATAGAGTAATTGAGGAGATTGAAGATTTATTTGTATCAATGGGTTATGATGTAGTAACAGGACCAGAACTTGAAACAGATGAATATTGTTTTGAAAGATTAAATCTTCCAAAAGGACATCCAGCAAGAGATATGCAAGATAGTTTTTATATAACTAATGAATATGTTTTAAGAACACAAACATCAGCAGTTCAAGCAAGAACAATGATGAATAATAAAGAGAAGACACCAATAAGAATTATTTGTGCAGGAAAAACATATAGAAGAGAAGACGATGCTACACATTCGCATCAATTCAATCAAGTTGAAGGATTAGTAATAGATAAAAAAGAAAATAATGTTTCACTTGCTGATTTAAAAGGAACATTAGAAGTATTTGTTAGAAAAATGCTAGGAAAAAATTCAGAACTTCGTTTTAGACCTAGTTACTTTCCATTCACAGAGCCATCTTATGAAGTAGATGTTACATGCTTTAAATGCTCAGGAAAAGGGTGTAATCTTTGTAAAAGTACTGGCTGGATAGAATTATTAGGAGCAGGAATTGTTCATCCAAATGTACTTAAAATGAATGGATATGACCCAGATAAATTTTCTGGATTTGCTTTTGGAACAGGTATAGATAGACTTGCAATGTTTAAATATGGAATAACAGATATGAGATATTTATATACAAATGATATAAGATTTTTAAGCCAATTTGATAGAAAGGATGAGGAATAATAATGAAATTAAGTACAAATTTTGTAAAAGATTATATTGATATAGATGTAGATTTAAAAACTCTAGCAGAAGATATGACTAGAGTTGGAAATGAATATGATAGTGCTGAAAATTTAATAAATGCAACAAAATTAGTAATTGGTGAAGTTAAAGAATGCAAAGACCATCCAGATTCTGATCATCTTCATGTATGCAAAGTAGATGTAGGAAATGAGGTTTTAAATATTGTATGTGGAGCCCCAAATGTTAGAGAAGGATTAAAAGTAATAGTTGCATTAGATGGTGCAGAACTTCCAGATGGTAAAATAAAAAAAGGCAAGATAAGAGGAGAAGAATCTAATGGCATGATTTGTTCTATTGCAGAACTTGGAATTGAAAGTAAATTCTTAAAAGAAGAAGATAAAGCAGGAATACATGAATTACCAAAGGACGCTAAAGTAGGAGAAGACCCAATTAAATATATGAATATGGATGATGGAGTAATTGATTTCGAATTAACAGCAAATAGAGGAGACTTACTTAGTATTTTAGGTATGGCTTATGAAATAGGAGCTATATATGGAAAAAAAGTAAAGGATATTGATATATCATATAAAGAAAACAGTAGTGAAAATATTAATGATACTTTTTCTTTAGAAATAAATACAGAAAATTGTTCTACTTTTTTAGCAAAGAAAGTTAAAAATGTTACTATAAAAGAAAGTCCAGAATTTATAAAAAATAGACTTATTGCTTCTGGAATAAGACCAATAAACAATGTTGTTGATATTAGTAATTATGTTATGCTTGAATGTGGTCAACCACTTCATTTTTATGATAATGATAGACTTGGAAATAAAATTGAAGTTAGAATGGCAAAAAAAGATGAAATATTAAAAACATTAGATGGAATAGAAAGAAAGCTAGATATAGATGATATAGTAATATCAGATGGAAACAGAGCAGTAGGACTTGCAGGTGTAATGGGTGGATTTGATACAGAAATAGAACAAGATACAAAAAATATACTAATAGAATCTGCTATATTTGATTCAGTAAAAGTTAGGTGTACATCTAACAAAATATTAAGAAGCGAAGCAAGTAATAGATTTGAAAAAGGATTAGATGCAAATAGAACTTATATGGCTATTAATAGAGCGTGTCATTTACTTGAAAAATATGCAGATGCTACAATAATTTCTGGAATGAAAGAGTATAATAAAAATGATTTATCAAATAAAGAAATTGAAATAACATATAAAATGATAAATGATGTTCTTGGAATAGAAATTGAAAAAGATGAGGTTAAAGATGTTTTTTCAAGACTTGGATTTGAATATACTGAAAATAATAGTACATCACTTAATGTATCAGTTCCTAAAAGAAGATTAGATATTTCTATACCAGAAGATTTAGTAGAAGAAGTTGGACGTATTTATGGAGTAGATAATATAAAAGGTAAACTTCCAAAACTAGATATGAAAGCAGGAAGTTTTGATAAAACAGCTAGAGAAATAAGAAACAAGATGATTTCACTTGGACTTAGTGAAATATTATCGTACATTTTAGTAAATGAAGATGAAGCAAAAAAATATAGTAATGAAGAATTTGAAAATCTTAAACTTTTATCTCCAATTACTGAAGATAGAAGTACACTAAGATATAGTATGATACCTTCTTTAGTAAAAATATATGATTATAATAATGCACGTCAAAATAAAGATATTTCTATATTTGAAATTGGAAAAGGATTTTATAATAAAAACAATGAATATGGAGAAGATTTAAAACTTTGTGCATTAATGAGTGGAAATTATTCAGTAGGGATCAATAATGAAAGAAAAGTAGATTTTTATGTAGTAAAAGGTGTTGCAGAAGAAATACTTGATTATTTAGGATATAGTGGAAGATATAGTTTTATTTCAAATGAAAGCTACTCTGAAGAATTTCATCCAGGACAGACAGCAGAGATATCAGTAAATAATGATAGAATTGGTGTAGTACGGAAAATTACATCCAAATGTAGAACAAGATGATGTATATGTACTAGAAATTAATTTAGAAAGATTATTACAAAAAAAGGTTGGAAAGATGAAATATAAAGAAATTTCTAAGTATCCAGAAGTTAAAAAAGATATTGCTATATTAATAGATAAAAGTGTAACATCTGCTGAGATTGAAAGTTCTATAAAAAAAGCTGGTGGTTCATTACTTGCAAGTAGTACAGTATTTGATGTATATACAGGAGATGGAATACAAGAAGGAAAAAAGAGTTTAGCATATTCATTATCTTTTACATCTCATGATAGAACATTAACAGATGAAGAAATTAATAAAACTGTTGAAAAAATAATTGAAAGATTACAAAAAGATTTTAAAGCAGAATTAAGATAAAATATTAAGGAGTACTTTTAAAGTACTCCTTTTATAATATAATTAAAATTCACAGTTTTTAGGTGTTCTAGGAAATGGTATTACATCTCTTATATTAGACATTCCAGTTATATACATCATCATTCTTTCAAAGCCAAGTCCAAATCCTGCATGAGGAGCACTACCATATCTTCTTAAATCTAAATACCACCAATAATCATCTTCCTTAAGTCCTAATTCTTTCATACGAGTTTTTAGTTTATCTAAGTCATCTTCTCTTTGGCTTCCACCAATAAGTTCTCCAATTCCTGGGACTAAAAGGTCTGTTGCAGCAACAGTAATACCATCATCATTTTGCTTCATATAAAATGCTTTTATATCTTTTGGATAGTCAGTAACAAATACAGGTTTACCAAATATAACTTCACTTAAATATCTTTCATGTTCTGTTTGTATATCAGAACCAAAGTGTACAGGAAATTCAAATTTATCATTTACTTTTTCAAGTTCTTTTATGGCATCTTTGTAGCTTATTCTTCCAAAATCAGAATTTATAACATTATTTAATCTTTCAATTAATCCATTAGAAATAAATTTATCAAAAAATTCCATTTCTTCTTTAGCATTTTCTAATACATAAGAAGTTATATATTTTACCATATCTTCTGCTAAATCCATGTCATCAGATAAGTCAGCAAAACACATTTCAGGTTCTATCATCCAAAATTCTGAAGCGTGTTTTACAGTATTAGAATTTTCTGCTCTAAAAGTAGGACCAAAAGTGTAAACATTTCTAAATGCAAAAGCATAAGTTTCAACATCTAATTGTCCACTTACTGTTAAATGAGCAGGTTTTCCAAAAAAGTCTTTTGTATTATCTACATGTCCATCTTCAGTTTTTGGTACATTTTCTAAATCAAGAGTAGTTACTCTAAACATTTCTCCAGCACCTTCAGCATCACTTGAAGTTAGTATTGGAGAATGTACATATACGAAATTTCTTTCTTGAAAAAATTTATGAATTGCATAAGAAAGTAGAGAACGTACTCTAAATACTGCATTAAAAGTATTAGCTCTTGGTCTTATATGTGATATAGTTCTTAAATATTCAACAGAATGTCTTTTCTTTTGAAGTGGATAGTCTTGATCAGCAGTGTTAAATATTTCTATATTAGTTGCGTGTATTTCAAAAGGTTGTTTAGCATTATCTGTAAGTAATAATTTTCCTGTTACAATAATTGAAGAACTAATTGTAAGTTTTGTAATTTCTTTGAAATTTTCTAAAGTATCGTTAAAAACTATTTGTAAATTTTTAAAGAAACTACCATCATTTATTTCAATAAAACCAAAAGTTTTAGAATCTCTTAAAGTTCTAACCCACCCAGATACTATAATTTCTTTGTCAGAATAATTTTCTTTATTCTTATATAAATCTCTTATTAAAGTATTTTTCATAAAAACCTCCAAATATAATGTAATTTTATATATTATATAAGCAATTAAGTTATTTTTCAAGAAAAATAAAATTAAAAAAAGTAAACCTTAAAATTATTTGTACTTGAAAAAAAGTTTTTTTGTGATAAAATGGATAAAAAAGAAAATTTGTTTGTAATAAAGAGAGGATAAAAGTTATGTTTTCATATATTAAAGGAAGTTTAGAAGTAAAATCAAATGGATATATAGTTGTTGAATGTGGTGGAATAGGATACAAAGTTTTTATGTCTGATAAATCTTTAAGTGAAATCGGAGAAATCGGAGAAAATATAAAAGTATATACTTATTTTAAAGTAAGAGAAGATGATATAAGTTTATATGGTTTTAAAACAGATGAAGAACTTAGAATGTTTGAAATGCTACTTTCAGTAAGCGGAATTGGTGCAAAATCTGCAATAGTAATGCTTTCTAATATAGAGCCATCAGCATTTGCATTTGCTGTAATATCTGATGATGTAGATAGAATTACAAAAATTCCAGGAATAGGAAAGAAGACAGCACAAAGATTAATATTAGAATTAAAAGATAAGTTAAAATCTGTAGATATAGAAAAGGAAAAATCAGAAATAGAAAATAAAGTAAAAGAATATGAGGGAATAGATGAGGCGTATGCAGCACTTCAAGTTTTAGGATATTCAAAAAGAGAGATAGAGACAGCTTTTACAGATGTTGATTTTTCTAATATGAATGTAGAAGAGATAATAAAGAAAGGACTAATATTATTAACAAATAATAAATAAGGAAGGAAATTAATATGGATTTAAGTAAACCATTAGCATTTAGAATGAGACCTAAAAGTTTAGAAGAATTTGTAGGTCAAGAACATATTTTAGGAAAAGATAAGTTATTATATAGAACTATAAAGGCAGATAGATTATCAAGTATAATTTTATGGGGCCCTCCAGGGTGTGGAAAAACATCACTAGCTAAAGTAATTAGCGAAACAACAAAATATAAATTTACTAAACTAAATGCAGTAACTTCTGGTGTTCCTGATATAAAAAATGCTATAGCAGAAGCTGGAAATCCTCTTATGAATCCAAGCGGAAAATGTATATTATTTATAGATGAGATTCATAGATTTAATAAACTTCAACAAGATGCACTACTTCCATTTGTTGAAGATGGAACAGTAATTCTAATTGGAGCTACAACAGAAAATCCATATTTTGAAGTAAATAAAGCTCTTATTTCTAGATCAATGGTTATAAAGCTAGAACCTTTAAAAAAAGACGATATTATAAAAATTTTGAAAAATTCTTTAAAAAATCCAGAAGGACTTGGAATGTATAATATAAAAATATCTGATGAAACTATAAGAAAGATTGCAGATGTTTCAGGTGGGGATGTAAGAACAGCATTAAATGGGCTTGAGGTTGCAGTTCTTACAACTACTATGAATAAAGATGGAATAATAGAAATTACTAATGAGATAGCAGGAGAATCATTAAATAAAAGAAAAGCCATTTTTGATAAAAATGGAGATAGTCATTATGATAATATTAGTGCATTTATAAAATCAATGAGAGGAAGCGACCCAGATGCTACTGTATTTTATTTAGCAAGAGCATTAAATGGCGGAGAAGACCCTGTATTTTTAGCAAGAAGAATTGTAATTGCAGCAGCAGAAGATGTAGGACTTGCAAATCCAAATGCACTTATCTTAGCGACATCTGCTATGCAAGCTGTTACTATGGTGGGAATGCCAGAAGCAAGAATTATTTTATCTGAGGCTGCAATATATGTTGCAAATTCTAAAAAATCAAATGCAAGTTATAATGCAATAAATAGTGCAATAGATGATGTTTCATCAAAAGATACTGGAGAAATACCAATGCACATAAGAAATGCTCCTGCAAGTGGAATGAAAGAATTTGGATATGGAGATGGATATAAATATCCTCATAATTATCCAGGTCATGTTGTAGAGCAACAATACCTGCCAGATAAAATGCTTGGCACAAAATATTTTATTAAAGATGAAACTATGGAATAAAAAATATTGCACCAATAAATTTTTTATAATAAAATGAATATAATAAAGTAATAGATGCAATTCACATTGCATAGCAGGTGCGACTGCTACAATAACTTAAAAAACGTTGGAAAGTATAGCTTTTCAGGTTGGTTAAGCAACATTAAAATCGCACATATAAAGAGGGGGGATTATGGTTCTGCGGAACGAAAATACCTCTCTTTATAAATTTATAGGAGAAAATATGAAGGGAATACCAAGATAACAAGAAATATTGAGTATAATATATAAATGTTTAAAAGATTATGATAAAAATTTAAAAAATAAAAAAGTAATCTTTATATTAAAAAACAAAGATAGAACGCTTAGTAAAGAGGAAGTATATTTTCCAAAATCAAGTTTTTACCATCTTACTGGCATTGTAGTAACTAACAAAAATGGGAAAAAATTAAATAGTTATGAATTTTATAATAATATTAAAGATAATAAGATAACATTAAATAAATATGTAATAAAAAGTAAAGATAAGACAACAGATTTAAAATTACAAGTTTTGCCACAACTTATGAAAATTGATAGAATGGCAAATATGATTGGTGATTTTACTAATTATAATATATTTTTACAAACAGAAAAAATAGTAGGTAATATTAATGCTTGTATGGGATTTATTAAAGCAACAAAACAAAATGTATATATACCTAACACAGTATTGAAAAAAAGATATACGAGATATAACTACTAATAGGAATAAAATAATAGCAATACTTAAAAAGGAAGCTATACATAATTTATATACTAACATTACATATTTAAAACAGAATTATAGTATTAAAGATATTCTAAATAATATTGATATTATCAAAAATATAGATATAAAAAATATGTGTTCAGCAGAGAAATTAATAAATAAGAAAA
>JAAWJE010000035.1 GCA_022796725.1 Clostridia bacterium
TAAATAATTTTTATCATAATTATATAAATCATAATCTTTCCATAAATCTGTAAGTTTGTCCATAAAATCATTAATATCTTTATTTTTACTATACTCACTTACTAAATTCTCAAATTCTGTATAAGTACTTGCAGTATAATTATAATTTGGATATATAGAAATCTGGTCATTGGAGAAAAATACATAAAAGTTATTTGTTTTATATCCAATTAAAGAACCATTATCATAAGAAGTACCAAACCTTTCTTTAATTTGTTTTAAATCCGCTCCTACTTTAATTCCACCAATAACTTCTTTTTGGTACTTTTCTGTAAATACTATATTATATATCCTTTTACTTATTGTTCTAACTTCTATTCCTTCATCAAAATAAATATCATATTTATTATACATAGCATCTTTGCTTCCAAATGATACTTTTGATGTTATCCAAGAATTATTAACTAAATTTTGAAGTTCTAACGAATTAATATTCATGTCTGTTACTTTTATATTCATTGGTTGTTTTTTTGAGTTTTCAGATAATAAGTTTTTAAAATAATCTTCTTTATCATTTATCAAAATTCTAGATATGTAATTATCATCAGAACATATTATTTTTACTTCAAGACCTCTTGAATCATCTATTAACCTTAAATTTTTATATCCTGTTTCATATACAATTGATGAAAATATACTTTCATAATAAGCCTTCATAGATTTACCATTTACAATTGTGTCTTTTCCAAATTGCAAATATATATCAATATCAAAATCTTTTATACTTGACTTATCATCTGATATGTATGTACATCCATTTTTCTCGACAATCTCTTTTATAGAAACGCTACTTCCTATATAACCTACATCTTTAACATCTTTTGTAAGCAATGAGGATATTAATAACGCTAAAAATATAAAAACACATATAATAAAAAAAATAATTACTTTTTGTTTTTTTGTAAGTTTTTTCTTAGACTTTTTCATTTTTTCTCCTTATATACCCTATATATACTATTATAGTCTATTTTCCTATCTATTTACAACATAAATTTATATTTTTCTTTAAAAAAACACCTCTTATATTTAAAATAAGAAGTGTCTTTTTTTTATAAAATTATGCAGATAAGGCCTCCGCTTCCCTCATTCACAATTCTTTCTAATGTATCTCTGATTTTATATTGTGCATCTTCTGGCATCTTTGTTAACTTATTCTGAAGTCCTTCATTTACAAGTTCATGTAAATTCTTTCCAAATATATTAGATTCCCATATTTTTTGTTTATCATTTTCAAATTCTGAAAGTAGATATTTTAATAAATCTTCTGATTGTTTTTCACTACCTACAATTGGAGATACTTCTGTTTCAGTATTAATTTGTATCATGTGAATTGATGGTGCTTTTGCTTTAAGTTTTACTCCATATTTTGAGCCTTGTTTAACAATTTCTGGTTCATCCAAAATTAAATCATCAATAGTTGGTGATACAATTCCATATCCTTTTTCCTTTACTTCATGAAGTGCATATTCCATCTTATCGAATTTCTTTTTTATCTTTGAAAATTCTGTAATTACTTCAAATAATTTTACTTCATTTTGTATTTCTACTCCTGTAAGATCAGTAAGTACATTATAAAATAGCTCATCATTTAAGTTTATACTAACTGTAACTTCTCCTGTTCCAAGTTCTATATTCTCAGCTTCTGCTTTAGATATAATTTCTACTTCTTTTAACTTGCATATTGCATCATTTACATCTTTTAATTTATCTACACTATAAAAAGCATCTTTTACACTTTTATATAATTCTACTTTTAAATTATTGCTACTTTCAAGTCCATCTACCCATCCTGGAAATCTTATATTTACTTGACTTATTTTAAATTCATACAATAATTTTGAAAATATTTCTTCCATATCATTACTTTCAAGCTCTGTACAATTAACAGGAACTACTGATGCTTTATATTTATTTTCTAATTCATTTACTAAATTTCTACATTCTTCACTTCTAGGATTATTTGAATTAAGTAATATTACAAACGGTTTATTTATAGCTTTAAGTTCATTTGCAACTCTTTCTTCTGCTTCAATATAATCTTTTCTTTCTATATCAGTAATGCTTCCATCTGTTGTAATTAATATTCCAATTGTAGAATGCTCTTCAATTACTTTCTTTGTTCCTATTTCAGCAGCTTTTTCAAAAGGCATTTCTTCTTCTGACCATGGCGTTTTTACCATTCTTGGCATATCATCTTCTAAGTAACCAATAGCATTGTTTACTAGATATCCTACACAATCTACAAGCCTTACCCTCATTTTTACATTTTCGCCAACTGTTATAGATACTGCTTCATTTGGTATGAACTTTGGCTCTGTTGTCATTATTGTTTTACCACTTGCACTTTGTGGTAGTTCATCAATAGCTCTTTCTTTTTTATATGTATTATCTATATTGGGCAAAACAAGTTCTTCCATAAATCTTTTTATAAAAGTTGATTTTCCTGTTCTTACTGGTCCAACAACGCCAACATATATATCTCCATCAGTTCTTTTAGCAATATCTTGATATATCTCTAAACTTTCCATACAACCTCCTACTAACTTTTGTATTACGCTTTTCACTGCTTTTTACTAATGTATATTTGTATTTTTCAATTTTATTCCTAATTTGGGATAAATTTTTTTAAAAAGTATATACTAACTTTAAGTTATGGAGGTAGATATATTTTTATGGATTTTAAAAATAAGTTTTCAAATATATTTTCATATAATGAAAATAAAAAATATTCATATCAACTTTCAGAAACACAAGTTTCAAATAATATAGTTGAAAATTCTGAAGATAATTCTAAGAAAATCAGTAATAAATTAAAAGAAAATCAAGAATACATTACAGTTAAATATAATGCTTTGATAAATAGTGATATTGTTCTTCGAAATTTAAATATAAACATAAAAGGAAAATTATATCCTGCTCTTCTTTTTTATATTGATGGTATGGTAGATTCTGATATTTTAAATAATTGTATTATAAAGCCACTTATGATGAAAAATCAGAATAATACTTTCTCAGATAAAGAAAGTATTATAACCACTCCTCCAAAATCTATTTCAGATGATAAATCAGGAAATAAATATAGACAAGCAAATAATCCTTCTATATCTGATTATATTTATAATTGTTTAATACCTCAAAATAGTATTGCAGTTTCTACTGATTTCTCAGACTTTTTTCAGAAAATAAATTCTGGTTTTACTGGTCTTTTAATTGATAGTATAGATACTGCATTTTGTATAGAAGCTAAAGGATTTAGTGCTCGTTCTGTTGAAAAACCTAGTAATGAAATAGTTGTACGTGGTTCACAAGAAGCTTTTGTTGAAAATATAAGAACTAATACATCTATGCTTAGACGTTTAATTAATAATGAAAATCTAATAATTGAACAGCTATCTGTTGGAAAGTTAACAAAAACTAGTATTGCAATTTGTTATATGGGTAATATCACAAATAATGATTTAGTAAATGAAGTTAGATATAGAATTTCAAATATAGAAATTGATTCTCTTTTATCTTCTGATTCTCTTGACCAACTAATACAAGATAAAACATCATCACCATTTCCAGAGCTTATGGCAACAGAAAGACCTGATAGAGCAAGTACAAGCATACTTGAAGGTAGAGTTGTTATTTTAATTAATGGTACTCCTTATTCTTTGATTGCTCCAGCAGTATTTATTGATTTTTTATCTTCACCAGAAGACTTAAATCAGAAATATCAATATGCTAACCTTATAAAAATTGTAAGAGTACTTGCATTTATAGTTTCATTATTTTTACCTGGTTTGTATGTAGCAATAATAAACTTCCATCAAGAATTAATTCCTACTGATTTAGTATTTGCAATTGCAGCTGGTCGAAAGTCGATTCCTTTCCCAGTAATATTTGAAATAATAATTATGGAAATATCTTTTGAATTAATACGTGAAGCAAGTCTTCGTATTCCTACACCTATGGGCTCAACTATACGGTATAATTGGTGGTCTTATTTTAGGCGAAGCTGCTGTATCTGCAAATATAGTAAGTCCGATATTAATTATTATTGTTGCAATTACTGGTATATGTTCTTTTGCAATTCCTGACTATTCACTTGGTTTTTGCTTAAGAATATTTAGATTTATGTATATAGCTTTCGGATTTATCGCAGGATTTTTAGGAATAAGCTTAGGTATATTTTTGCAACTTATTTATCTAAATGACTTAAAATCATTTGGTGTATCATATTTCTCTCCTTATGTACCAAATGGAAATAAAAATACTACTAATACTTTATTTTTACGTCCTATATGGAAAATGGAAAAACGTAGTAATTTCTTAAATACAAAAAGACCTAAATCAGAAGACCATATTAGTATGAAATGGAAAGGCAGGTAAAAAAATGAATATTGATAATAAAATTGGTGCTAAAGAAGCTATTCTTTTTATTCTAATAGTTACTATAAATAAAATTATACTTAATCTTCCAAAATCCATTATACGAAGTACTTCTACTGGCGCAATTGTAAATTTAATATTGACAGGATTAATTGTAATTTTCTTTGTCCTTATTGTATCTTGTCTATTTAAGAACTTTCAGAATGACGACATTATAGATATTTCTGAATATGTTGGCGGTAAATTTTTAAAAAGTATTGTTGGAATAATTTATATAATATTTTTTTCCACTATAATTTGCACAGTAATATTACAATTTATTAGTTTAATAAAAGTAGTATATTTTCCAAAATCTCCATTTGTCTTTGTAGTATTATTCTTTGTAGCTGCAATGAGTACAGCAAATTATTTTGGTAACAAGTCTATAATAAAAACAAACTCTTTAATAGTTCCTGTAATAATGTTTAGCTTAATAATTATGTTTTTTGGAATAACTAACCAAATAGATGTAAATAGACTATTTCCTATCTTTGGAAAAGACTATAAGTCAACTTTTGTTTATGGACTTCAAAATATTTATGCTTTTGGTGGTGTAGGATATGTTTTCTTTTTAATGCCATTTTTAAAAAATAAAAAAGACTTTAAAAAAGTATCAGTTTCTGCTATTGTTTTCTCAATATTATTTTTAATATTTATAACTGCTCTTTTACTATTAACTTTCCCATTTATTTCATATAGTGAAGAAATGGTATCTGTATATTTACTTGTAAGAGTCTTAGAGTTTGGTGAATTTTTACAAAGAACTGATGCACTATTTATATTTTTATGGATTTTATCATCTTTCTCATATTTAAGTATAACTTTAATGTTTGTTTTAAACACTTTTAAGAAAGTAACTAATATATCTGATTCTAGACAAATGTCTTTCTCTTTTGGATGTATCCTATTTGGAGTTACTTTATTTTTAAATAATCAATATATTATTGATTTATTAGAAGGACCAATTTATAAATATTCAATTTTAATACTTATTTTCTTTATAAGTTTCGCTTTACTATTAATTGCTAATATAAAAAAGAAATTATTGACTTCTAATATATTTAAAAAAACAAAAAATACTACTATTATTACAAATGGAATAATTAGACAAAAATAATACTTTTTATTTGGGGGAAATTATGCTAAAAAGAAAATTTTTATTTGCTCTTATAATATTATTTTTTATAGTTGCTTTTATTCAATGTTATGATGCAAGAAGTGTTGAAGATCTTTCATATATTATTGCTATTGGTATAGATACTGTACAATCTGATGAAAAAGATGAAATGTCAGATAATGATAAAAACAAAGTAGCAAATATAGAAAAAAACGATAATATTTTACTTACAATTCAAGTTGCAACAACTAGTGATTCTGAAAGTGGTGGTACTTCTAGCTTAAAGACTACTCTATATTCTATTGAAACACCATCTATTGGGATTGGATTTAGTATTTTAAACACTATTGTAACAAGTGAACTTAACTTATCTCATTGTTCATCAATAGTAATTTCTGAAGAGCTTGCTTCAAAGGGTATAAACCCGCATTTTGATAATCTAGTAAATAATATAGAAATAAGACCTACTGCAAGTATAATTATTTCAAACCGAACTGCTAGAGAATTTTTAGAAGCAACTTCAGAATCTAACGAGATTTCTGCTCAATATTATACTTCTGTTATTGGTTCTTCTGAAACAACAGGTTATATAAGTGAATGTCAACTTTCAGATTTCTATGCTTCAATTCACGATAATACAAAAGAACCTACTGCTATTTATGGTTTTACAGATGGAAAAAATATAGAAGATTTAGGACTTGCTATTTTTTATAATGATAAATATATTGGTAGAATAAGTGGTGTAGATACTATCTGTCATAATATTCTTACTAATAATTTAGAATCTGCTACAATATCTTTAACTTCACCTTTTAATAAAGATAATGTTTTAGATGCTAAAATCTCTTTAAATAAGAATACTGGTATATCTACAGTTTATGATAATACTTCTCAAGTTCCAAATATTACTTGCAAAATATATTTAGATGTTAAAATATTGTCAGCAGCTAAAAATTATAACTTTACTAATGAAAATGATTTAATTATATTAGAAACTGCTATATCTGAAAAAGTTAAAGAATATTGTTATAACTATTTAAACAAAATATCTAAAGACTATAATAGTGATGTTATTGGATTTTATGGATATTTAAAAAGAAATTATTTTACAGAAGAAAATTTTAAAGATATTAATTGGTCTGAAAAATTTAAAGATAGCAAATTTAATATAACAATAGATGTAGATTTAAGTTCTAATTATCTATTCCCAAGAATGTAAAGGAGTTTTATATATGAAACTTATAATTATGATTTTAACTATTTGCATATTTTTTCAAACTATTGGTTTTGGTGTGTTTGAATATAAAGAAAATAAAAATAAAATTGCTGGAGTTACAATTTTCACTTTAGCTACTATTGGATTAATTCTTCCTAATGTTGCAATATTTATTTTATATTAAGATAAAAAATAAGAGCAATTTAAGTTGCTCTTTATTTTTATTGTAAACCATATTTTTTTCTAAATTTATCAGCTCTACCACCTGTTGTTTCTCTTTTTAAGTTTCCTGTCCAATATGGGTGACATTTTGAACAAATATCTACTTTCATATCTTCCTTTGTTGAATTTGTTTCTATTATATTACCACATGCACATATTATTTTTGCAGCTGTATAATTAGGGTGTATTCCTTCTTTCATCTTGCATTCACCTCTTTCTTTCATTAATTTAAAAATATCTTATATATGTTATCATATTAGTTTATAATTTTCAATAGTTTTTTTGTTTTAATAAGTAGAATTTACTGGTTCTATTGTAAATCTACTATTAGTCTGAGCTCCTTGTTGTACATTATTATTTTGTACAGGTGTTACATTTGTTATATTTGTTACTGTATTATCATTTGTATTTATAACATTTTGTACAGTTCCATCAACACTATTTATAACATCTGATACTGTACTTTTGATATTAGTATTAAAAGATACCTTTTTTACAAGTTTTGATGTAATATTTGCAAAACATGCTACAATTAAAATTATTAATCCAATTCTTTTCCAATGTTTAGCTAGCATATAGTATCTCCTTTCTTTTAAATCAGTACATAATATATTATACTACAATTTAAACTTTTGTCAATCTATATATATTTTAATTAAATATTATTCTTAAAATAAAAAAACTGGCAAATGAGCCAGAAAAAGCAAATGAGCTTATTTTTTTGAAGGTTGCTGAAAATTTCAATATTTTGAATATGTACTTTCATTTACTACACAATATTTTCCATTTCCAAGCGGTTCAATATTTACAATTACTTCCACTGTCTTAGAGGATTCTCTCATCATCTGCTCCTGTGTCTTTTTCATGACATTCGCTTCTTCGAGTGTATAACCTCCTCCCGCTGAAATAGTAGATGGATATCTTTCATTCCTTTTACCTATGTCTTCTTTCCGAAGCATTACTATCTCTTTTGCTGTTAACATTTTTTTCCCTCCGTTTAATATAATAATTACATATTAATTATACCATAAATTCCATAATTTTTCAAATAATTCTTTTTATCTAGTGTTTATAAATAAAAAAAACTGGCAAATGGGCCAGAAAAAGCAAATGAGCTTATTTTTTTGAAGGTTCCTAAGAGATTATGTATGTACTGCTATTTCTTACACAATACTTATCTCCAATTGGTTCAATAGTAACCACAATATCGATAGTTTTAGGCGATTCTCTCATCTTTTTTTCCTGCTGTGCTTTTACTTTAGCTGCTTTTTCACGAGAATACCCATGTCCCATTGAAACAGTTGCTGGATATAAATCATCCAGTGTGCCTATTTGTTCTTTCCGAAGTTCCTTTTTCTTCTCTGCGGTTATCATTTATTCGCCCTCCATTCCATGTCATAATATATTAATTATACCACATATATCAGTATTTCTCAATAACTCATTTTATCTAAATAGTTTAAGTCTTATATATTCTATAAAATAAAAAAACTGGCGGATGAGCCAGAAAAAGCAAATGAGCTTATTTTTTTGGAGGTTATTTTATGACCTACTGTTTATAATATGTACTTTTGTTATGTACATAATATTTATCTGGTCCAAAATTCTCAATAGTTACCTTAATCTCAAGGATTCCTTCTAACTGCTCCATTTTTTCTACCTGCGATTTTTTTACCGCAACTGCCTGTGGATACGTGTAAGTGTGTCCCATCAAAATACCTTTAGGATACATCTCATCTACACTTCCAATTTTCTCAAGTTGTCTTGTGTTTGTCATCACTATTTTCCTCCTTAGTATAAAAATATATTAATTATACCATAATTACCAATATTTTTCAAATAATGTGATTTATCTTAATAGTTTAAACCATTTTTCATATACTTCTGAAATCATATTTACTACACTTTGTTTTTTTATTTCTTCTCCTGTTATTAAATTAGTTTCTCCTAAAATCTCTTCTCCCCTTTTAAAAGTTACTTTTCCTATAACTTGATTTTTCTGTACTGGAGCATCAATACTATCTTTCATATCTATAATAGTTTCAATATTATCTTGTTCATTAGATTTTGTTATTTTTCCAAGTGTTTTATCATATAATAAATTCACTTTATTTTTTACTCCTTTTTGTACTTTTATATCTTTAACAAAATCATTTTCATTACTTAAAGTTTCATATTTATAATTACTAAATCCATAATCTAATAATTTTCTAGCACATGAGAATCTTTCTTTGCTAGTAGGAGCTTTCATTATCACCCCTATTAAAGACATTCCCTCTCTTGTAGCACTTGCTGATAAATTAAAAAGTGCAAGTGATGTTGAACCTGTCTTTAATCCAGTAGCACCAGCATAATTTCTTATTATCTTATTTGTATTTACAAGTTCAGATTCTCCATTTCTAAGTGAATCCATATAAATTGTTGTATAATTTGTAATTTCAGGATATTTTGTAAGAAGTTCTCTAGACATTAATGATATATCATAGGCAGATGTTACATGATCATCTTCATCTATTCCATGACAATTCTTAAAAGTAGTATCTTTCATTCCCAGCTCTCTTGCTTTATCATTCATCATATTTACAAAGTTTTCTTCACTGCCACCAATTTTCTCAGCCATAGCTACAGTACAGTCATTTGCAGAAACCACACATATTGCTTTTAACATTTCATCTACTGTTAGTTCTTCATTTGTATCTAACCATATCTGTGAACCACCCATAGAAGAAGCATTTTCGCTACATGGTATTTTATCTTCATATTTTAAATTACCATTATTAATTGCTTCCATTATTAAAAGTATTGTCATTACTTTAGTAACACTTGCTGGTCTTAATTTTTCATGTTCATTATGAGAGTATAATACTTCTCCTGTATTTTGTTCTATTAATATTGCTGAACCACAATCAAGTTCTAGAAAGTTTCCTTTACTTTCATCTTGATTTATTGTTTCCTTAGCATTTTCTGACCATACAGGAATAGTTACGTAAGCTCCAATACTTGTGCTTGATAAACATATTAAAATTGCACATACAATAAAAAACACATATATTCTTTTTCTCATATCAAATTCCTCCTAATTTAATATAAATATATGTGTATTTTTATTTATTATGATTTTAATAAATTTTTATTTTCTAAATCCTTATTTTTATTTAAAACTCTATATCCAATAATTATAGACAAAATTATGATTCCAATTACAGATAATATGGCACCTTCTTTTATATATGGTGTTGCATAATATAAATCTATCTTATGACTTCCTTCTTCTATATTAACTGCCATATACATCGAATTTGCCCTATAAACTTCTACATCTTTGCCATCTATTTTTGCACTCCAACCACCATTATATGGTATAGAAAGTAGTAATATTTTATCTTTATTAGAAGTTATATTTCCAGAAACATGATTAGTAGAAATATTAACATTTTCTAAAGTAGTTTGTTTTAATTTTTCTATATCACTTTTATAATTTTTCATTGGCTCAAATATTAAATTTAACTCATCAAAGCTATATATACCTTTTTCTTTAAATTCTATTGTTATTACATTTCTACTTTTTTCATTATATCCTAAATTTACAGTAAAATTTTCTCTTCCATTATAAAATTGATATTCACTATTATGATATTCTACCTTTTTAGTAACATTATCTGTACTTACATTTAGCAGTGGTCTATTAGATTTATTATATTTTTTACTTTTAGTAGTTGGCTTAAAATTTAATTTTATAAACTCTAAATACATTTCTGCATTTTCTATTCCTCTGAATTTTAAATCTATTTTAGCATTTTTCTTATTTACTCTTATTTCATTATCTTTAATTATTTGAACATTCTTATTTTGACTTATAAATTCATATTTAATTTTTTTAGTATCTAAATTTATTTTACTTTTATTTATCTTATAAGGCTGTTTCTCTAGTAAAACTCCTTTTAATAAGATTTCTTGTTTTTCTATACTATTTAAGGCATCATATTCATTTCTTAATATATAATTATCATAAGTATATCCAAGTGGTAGGTTATATTTATTTTCATATATATTAAAACTTCTTTTATTTTTATTAATGCTTTTTATTTTTTCATACCCATAAGGTATATTATCACTTTTATCTAAATTATATTCAGAAATTTCATTTTGAAGATTTTTATTTATATATTTATTTTCTTTTTCTTCCACAAAATACTTAACACTGGCAAGTTCATTTAAAGCTGTTCTATCATCTAATGTTCTATATTTATAATTTGTTCTATAATCCAAATTATTCATTTCATATAAATAATTTGATATATACCCATTTTGCATACTAAAATAATAACCAACGCCATTTAATCCATTTACTATCGAATCATTATATTGATATTTATTTTTT
>JAAWJE010000022.1 GCA_022796725.1 Clostridia bacterium
AGTATTATATATAATACTTGAAAAAGATGAACATATAAATTTGATATATGAGGATAAATATTTTTCTTTATATGAGGTAAAATAAAAATAAACAAGAATGATTAAAATAAAAAGTTTTAATTATTCTTGTTTTTTATTTATTGGATATTAGATGATAATAATTTTAATAATTCTATTATTGAGGAAGCAGCGAATATAAAGATTGCTCCTACAACATATACAACAGCGTGTTTTTTAATTTCTGCTTTGTCTTCTGGTGATGATACAATATATTTAATCGCTAGTACAATTAACATTACTGATGCAACACCAACACCTATTATTTGTGCTAATCCAATTAAATTTTTCCCAAAATTTATAATTTTACCTTTTCCAGAAGTATTTACAGATAATCCAGCAACTGTGGCATTAACAACTGGTAATAGAGCAAATAATATAATCAAAATAAAAGATATTATTGCAATTACTTTCTTTTTATTCATATATACCTCCTTATATATTATAGTTAAAATTCTTTAGCAATTATATATACTAAATTTACTAATCCTGTTGAAGCAAATATAAGAATAGCACCTATTATATAAGGTAGCATTTTATTTTTTATTTCTGCCTTTTCGTTAGGAGCACTATAGACATATCTTATACCAAGTACAATTGTAGCAATAACAGCTACTACTACAGCAACAGACATTATAACAGATATTATTTGTGATGCTAGAGTATTTGCTCCAGTGTCAGGTGTAAGATTAGTATATATACTAGGAGGGTCATCAGCAAAGACCACACCAGTTAAAAGTGAAATAGTTAAAAATAAAACTAGTGTAAATTTAATAAATTTCTTCATATGGTCACCTTCTTTTAATAAAAAAGATTATCAGTGCTGATAATCTTTTTTATGTTCTAAATTATAATATGATTTTTTTATTTTACGTTGCTAGCAAGTGTTTGAATAATTCCTAGAATTCCAGCAGCAGCGAATAATATAATTGCACCAACAACATATATAACAGCATGTTTTTTAATTTCAGCTTTATCACCAGGAGCTGCAGATATGTATTTGATAGCTAATACTATCAACATAATTACAGCAACACCAACACCAACTATTTGTGCAATACCAAGAATTGCATTAATTACATTATTAAGATTAGCGGCACCTGCAGCATTAGTATTTCCTGTTGGTATAGAAATTGCGAAAACTGTAGATACAGTTGATAAAAGCATTAAAATTATAACTAATGTTGATAAAACTTTAACCATTTTTTTATTCATTTGATCTTCCTCCTTATTTATAACAATATTTACAAATCTACATTATACAATTATATAATACCATAATTTCCTAAATTTGTACATATTTTTTTGAAAAATTCTTTTTAATTTGGTTAATAGTACATTCAACTATATCATATTATTGTATTTTTGTATATAATTTTTTTCATTTTATAAAAAAATTATAAAATAATGAATATTTTTGTTATAACTGAATATAATGTATTGACAGAGTTAAAATATTGCTATATAATAAATATTAACATCGCGGGGTGGAGCAGTTGGCAGCTCGTCGGGCTCATAACCCGAAGGTCGTAAGTTCGAGTCTTACCCCCGCAACCAAAGAATTAACTAGAGTCGCAAGAGATTGTGGACTCTTATTTTTTTGACTTTGACGTAATTTTGACGTAAATGGGGACAGCTTGGGGACACATGCTGTCAAATCCCTTTAAAATAGACTAAAATACGACTTGTGGTTTTAAAAAAGCAATTTTTGTAATTATATTGAAAAAGAGTAATTAGTTTTTATCTACTAATAAATTTTGCAAGACTATACCTGCACTTCTATTATGAGAAGCTAGAGGATGGACATAAAAATTGAATGTTGTACTTATTTGAGCATGTCCTAATCTTGCTGCTACAACTGCTACATCTACATTTTGTGAAATAAGAAGAGTAGCATTTGTATGTCTGATACCATGAAAATTAATTACAGGTAGTCCAATCCTTTTAATAAATTTACCAAACCATTTACTTACTGTATCTGGGTGCATAGGTTTTCCGTTATCTTGAACAAATAACCTATCAGAATCGTGCCAAAATTCACCACAAAGCTCTTTTTGATTGTCATACCATAATTTATATTCTTCTAACATTTCAACTACTGAATCAGGTATAGAAACATTTCTATATGAACTTGATGTTTTTGGTTCTTTTGTATATATACCTTTTTCAGGAATATATTGACTTGCTTTATTTATAGCAATTTCTTTATTCTTGAAATCGATATCATTCCATTCAAGTCCCATTAATTCTCCAAGTCTTGCTCCTGTAAAAACATCTAAAATGATTGCAACTTTATATTTAAATTCATTTTCCTGAAGTGTATTTAAATTATTTAAAAGAATTTTACATTGTTCATCATCATAGAATTTACGTTTTGCTCTAGAAGCTCTTGGTGGTTGAACTCTATCAGCAGGATTAAATGGTATTAGTTGCCAATATACAGCTTTGTGTAGCATAGAACTTATTAACCTATGATGTTCTAGAATAGTCTTCTTAGATAATGGTTTTAAAGTTCTTTCTCCATTATTTTTAGCAAGTCTTCTTATTTGTGTATCTTGTTCTAGCATATCATATAATTTCATAAGATTTGTTGGTTTGATTTTTTCTAAAGTAAAAGAACCTAAATATGGTAAAATTCGAGTTTCTAGCATTCTTACATATCTTTTGTAGGTGGATGGTGCTAATTCTTTTTCACCATAATTTACTTGCCATACATGAAAAAATTCTTCAAATGTTATAGGCTTTCCTTCTGGAATAAGTCCATGATTTGCTTCAGTTACAAATTCAGCTAATGCTATTTCTGCATCTTTGCGAGAACCATGAATTGTTTTTGTTCTTTTAGCTCGAGAACCATCTAAATTTTTACCAGTTGATACTATTAACCTGTAAGTATTTTCACCTCTTTTTTCAATACTCCCAGCCATTGCCTTTTTCACCTCCTTTCGGCATACCTATGGGTGGGAGAGGATATGTATTATTTATATTTTTCTGGTATCTTCAAGCCATTCCTTAAATTGTTCTTGTGTTTTTATACCAGATTTTATATCTTTTTTATATTGATTAGCCTCTAATTTCCATTTTTCATATTTTTCTAAATATAAAGGTATATCAGGATTTCTATTTGCTGTCATTTTTTTTGCAGATAATATTTTTCTATATAATGAATTAACTTCATCTTTTTTTAGTTTTTCATTATAAGCATTGTTTGCACCAATTTCTTTACAAGTTTTCTTATCTTTATAAATTCTATTACAATAAATAGATGAAGCTCTATTTTCTGGAATAAAATATTTTCCACAATTTTTACATATTTTTATAGGTATATTGTTTTCTATAAAATATAAAACACAAAAATAATATACACTCATAAGAGAATTAAAAGAATATAAATAATTCTTAATATGAAAGTTACGATTTTTCTTACATTCATTTTTTATATACTTAGCAAGAGCTTCTGGAGAATTAAAATGAGATTTTTTTATTGATTTATCATACTCCAAAAAGTCAAAATCTTGATTAAAACTTACATCAGTCAAATACTTAAACAATCCCATATATTCATCTAAATTGTATGAATGGATGAATATATAATATCTTTGAGAAGGAGTTAATTCATTTAAATATTTTTCCTCATTAATATTATAAGAAAAATTGATTATTTCTCTTAATGCCTTGTGCAAACTAATATAAGAGTCTATAATTTCTTTAATACCAGTATTTATTTTTGATTCAAAATAGTCAATATCAATACTATCGTCATCTTCATTAGCACGAGTATCATCGTAAAATAAATTGAAATCTTCATGAAAGTTTTTGCCTACAGGATCATTTAAAGTTGCTATTCCATATCTAAATATCAATTTTTTTAAGAATATATTATCTATAGAATCAATATTTAAAAAATCAAATAGAAAAGTACCAATCGGATTTACTATTATATGTGTATCTTGTACATAACGATTTTCAACATCATGTATATTGTTTTGAGATAGATAAGAGTAATATTCTTTTTTTGTTTTAAACTTATCGCTAGTTAGTACAGATTGAAAATTAGATAAATGATTTGGTTTATATGTATATGATTCTATCTTAAAATAATTTGTCATCAAATTTTCTTCTTTATCTGTAAAATCAAGAAAGAAAAGTGGATATATCAATGTTTTCACCTCGTTAACAATTTTAATTCGTATAGTTGATTTTTAAAGTGATATCAAAATTGTTTATTAAGTATTGATATTTTGAAAGTTAACAATTATTATCATACTATACAGTTGTTAACAACAATATACTACATTACAAATCAAAAGTCAATAGAATAAATAAAAAAGGAGGTGAAGATTATGGAATTACTAAAAATTCAAAGAACAACATTAACAATGAAAGAAGCAGCTGACTATTTAGGAATATCCTATTGGCTCATTAATCAATTAGCAAAAAGAAAACAGATTCCTTGTTCTAAAGTCGGTGGAAAGTATCTATTCAGAGTAAAAGTATTAGACGAATATCTAACACAAAAAGAAGAAGAAGCATCGGTACAATAGGAAGGAGGGAAGAAGATGGTACAAGTCCAGTGGTTAAAAGTTTACACAGACATTTTTGATAATGAGAAAATGAAAAAATTACTTAGAAATAGAGACGGGGACACCTATTTTAGAGTATGGATTCAACTTTTAACATTAGCAGCTAAAAGTAATCAGCATGGAGCTATCTTACTTGGAGAAAATATTCCAATGTCAAAAGAAGATCTGGCTAAAGTTATGCACAAAACTTTGAATAAATTGGAAAAGATTATACAAGATTTACACAAACTTGACATGATTATCATCGAAAAAGAAACAATTTGTATAAAAAATTGGGATATGTACCAAAGTGCCGATGAGTTAGAAAAGCTCCGAGAATCAAACAGAAGGAGACAACAGAAATATAGAGATAAACAGAAAGATAGTAACGTTATAGTAACATCATGTAACACTGAAGATAAGAATAGAGAAGAAAAAAATAAGAATAGACAAGATATAAGTAATTTAGAAAATGAAAGTGGTTTTAAAGAGTAAAGAAGTAATTAATTTGAAAAAGAAAATTAGAATGGAAGGAGGAAATATGGTTCAAACAGAAACTTTAAATAAAGTAAATTGCAAATTTTGTGGTAAAGAGCTAGAACAAAAAGAATTATTATTTCAATTAAATAATAGGCAATTCTCAATAGAAGGACAAACTGAAAGATGTGATTGTGAAGAAGCTAAAATATACTGGGAAAAGATTGAATATGAAAGAAAGCAAAAAGAAATGATAGCAGAAACACAAAGAAAAAACGATATAATTAATAAATTATATAATAATAGTAAAATTAATATTAGATTAAAATCATATAGTTTTAATAATTATAAAGTGACATCTGAAAATAAAAAAGCTCTTAATAAAGCAAAAGAATATGCAGATAATTATATTAAAAAAATAGAAAAAGGTAGCTTGTTTATAACAGGTGGAGTTGGAACTGGTAAAACACATTTAGCAGCAAGTATTGCTAATGAATTAATAAGAAATGAAATACCAGTTGTATTCGGAACATTAATTAATTTATTAAATGATATTAAAGATAGTTATAGTTCAGATGGTGAAAAAGAAGGATATATTATTGAAAGATATTCAAAAGTAAATATGTTAATAATAGATGATTTAGGTAAAGAAAGACCAAGTGAATGGACACTAGAAAAGTTATTTACAATTATAAATAATCGTTACGAAAATAACTTACCAGTAATAATAACTACAAATTATAATCGAGATAAATTAAGAGAAAGACTGTCAAATAATAAAAATTATGAGATAGCAGATTCAATAATATCAAGGTTATATGAGATGTGTAAAGGTATTGCTATTTATGGTAATGATAAAAGAAAAGAGCTAGTATAAGTCCGCAAAACTAAAAATACTAACCCAAATATTTATAAATATATTTTAATATAAAAGATAAAAAAAGTAAATAGAAATGACTAGAAAAGTACTTGGATTTTAACAAAAAAAGTCCAAGTATTTTTCAAAATAGAGAATATATTTAATGAAAATAAGTACCAATTTAGGTACATATATTAGTGAATAATTGTATTAGCAAGCAATGAATTTCGTCAGCTCGAAATTCTATATGGGGAAAATTCCCCAATCCCCTTTTTAATATGAAAGTGAGGTGAAAATTAGAATGGCGACAACTAGTTTATGGAAGGTAGAAAGTAGAATAGATCATGTTGTAGATTATGCTACTGATAAAGATAAAACTAAAAATAAATATTATAATCAATTTAATAATTTTTCTAGTGTAAGAGATTTACTTTCGTATGCTACTAATCCAGATAAAACTGAAAAACAATTTTTTACAATAGGAATTAATTGCAAAGTAGAAGATGCAGTTAAGCAAATGGAATTAGTAAAAACATTATATGGGAAAGAAGATGGAATACTTGCTTTTCATGGCTATCAATCTTTTGTTGAAGGAGAAGTTACTCCAGAAGTTGCTCATGAAATAGGAGTTAGACTTGCTGAAGAAATGTGGGGAGATAGATTTCAGGTTGTAGTATCAACACATTTAAATACAGAGCATATCCATAATCATTTTGTAGTAAATTCAGTTTCTTTTAAAGATGGACTTAAATATTATAGTGATTTAACTAATACAGCTTTATTAAGAAAAACATCAGATGATTTATGTGATGAATATGGATTAAGAGTGCTAGAAGAAAAGACATGCAAATCTGGAATTAATTTTGAAAACTTCTATAAGAAATCTATTAGAGATTCAGATTATTATAAATTTGCAAAAGAGGATTTAGACTATGCAATAAAACATTCTTATACTCAAAAAGAATTCCATCAGTATTTATCATCAATGGGATATAGGTATTATTATAGAGCAAATAAATTATGTATAAGGAGAGAACCATATAAAAGAAATATAAGAGTTGAAAGAGCTTTTGGAGAAGAATATTCTGTAGAAAATATTAGACAAAGAATAATAGCAAATGATTTTATTCCCAAACAGAAAATAATTCCATATAAAAGAACTACTTTAAAGTTATATGGAAGGAAAAGCATTTTTAAAAAGGCATATAAACCTAAAGGAATAATTGCTTTATATTATTACTATAAATTTTTATTAGGATTGCATAAAAGAAATAATGTGCAGCATAAGTTAACACCTAATATGAGAAAAGCTATTGAAAAAATGGATCATTATTCAGAGCAAATAAGATTTTTGTGTAAGTATAAATTAGAAACAATAAATAATGTAGATGAACTGAAAACAAAGAAGTTAAGGGAAAAGCAAGATATATTAAATGCTAGAAATAGATTGTATTATAAAAGAGGTAAAGTAGATAATGAAACAGAGAAAAATGAGATAACAAAGCAAATAATTGTAGTTACAACTGAACTAAAAAGAGTAAAAAAAGAAATTAAAATGTGTGATGAAGTTACAGATAATGTTCATAGTATGAAGGAACAAATAAGAGAAATTGAAGAAAAGTCAAAAGGGAAGGAAAAACAAAAAAAGAAAGATAGAAGATATGAAAGATAGTAGTTTAGCACTTAAAAAGTGCTAAACTACTATGTATTTTATATACACATTAAAAATATATATAAATAATATTAAATACACAAAGATATTGACAAAAAATTTGAAAAAATATATACTCTTTAAGAGAGGTATAAAATGGAATGTAAAAAAAGGGGAAGACCCAAGGGTATAAAAAAAGATGAAAGATTGCATATAGTGATTTCAGGAGTTTTGAAACAAAGATATCAAGAAATATTATCTCAAGAATGTTCAAATATATCAGTAAAAACATGTGAGTTAATATCTAATTTTGTAAATGAATATGAAAAAAATAAAAAGTAATAGCAATGAATATAGAGAAAGAGGTTATTTATGAGTAAAATAGTTTTAGAAATGAAAAATGATAGAATAAAATCCATAATTTCAGATTATTGTACACAATCTGATTTGAAAGATATTGAAATAGATGGTGAAGAAGAGTTTGTTGATATTAGAGTATTCAATTTGATGGAAACAATGTATCCTGATAATATTATAGTTCCTCAAATAAAAAAAGAGGCTGATGTTTATAAATTTTTGAAATCGAAGTCGAGTAGTAATAGAAGAGGTAGAAGTGATATTACATTATTTGATTATTTTGGAAATAAAAGTATTGATATAATGATAGAAAATAAGTTTGACAAAACAAAAGGAAATCCAATTGATGAGGCGATAGAATATTGCAAAAATATAAATGATTCTGGGAAATATATATGTAGAGTAGCAATAGGTTTTAATCCTTTTGATAATTATCAAATTATAACAAAAGTTTTATCTGAGGATGGTACGTGGACAGATTTAAGAATAAATGGCAAAATAATAAATGGTTTTTTAGGACAAGAAATTTTACAATTAGTTTATTCGCATGCAGGAGTTACTGATTTTGAATTAAAACCTAAAGTTGAGGAAAAATATACAAGAAGTGAATTTAAAAAAATATTAGATACTGATTTACCTATAATATTTAGAAACATGTCAGATATTGCCAGTGATGAAGCATTAAAGATAAGTTTTACTATAGCATTTATTTCATTAAAGGTTATATTAGAAAAGCAAGAAAATCTAAAAAGTTTTATAAAGGACGAATCAGGAAGAAATGTTGTATGGAGAAATAATAATGAAAAAGTTGATACTAGTTGTATAAATGCTTTGAGAAATGTAAACGATATAAAATTAGCAGTAGATGCAATAGTAGGAAAAACCGCAAATAAAGAATTAAGGGATAAATATGAAGATATATTTATTTTAAATGATAAATATAAGTTTAATGAACTTGTAAATAAAATAATAGCTACAGAAACTAAGAACAATATACTAATAGAGAAATCTTCAGTAAACAAAATGAAAGAAGTCTTAGATAAAATAAAAAAACAAACTGACTATCATTATGAATTTGATTTGTTTGGAGAGGTATATGAATCATTAGCTAATGATAAAACAAAAAAAGATTTAGGTCAATATTTTACTAAAAGACACATAATTAGACCATTAGTAAACATGTTATTAAAAGCAAATGATTTAGAAGGAATAATAAATAAAGGTAAAAAAATATGTGATCCTTTTTGTGGGACAGGAGGGATGCTTACAGAAAGTTTTAAGCATATTAGAACATATTGTAATGACAAATATCCTAGTCTAGATACAACTGAGATTGCTAAAAAAGTTATTTATGGATATGATATTATAGAATCAAATGTAGGAAAAACAAAAATAAACATGACATTAGCAGAAGATGGATATTCCATAATAGAGCAAAGAGATTCATTAACAACGTTAAATGAATATGATAAATTCGACTATATTATTACAAATGTTCCATATGGTGAAGGACAAAAAGATGGAATTGTAAAAAATTTAAATAATATAAAATTAGTAAATGAAACTAATGATAGAACATTAATTATTAACAAAATAAGAACATTTGAAAGAGATAATAACACACAAAAGTTGGAGTATAATGCTTTAATAAAAGTAGTACAAATATTAAAAGAAGGCGGAAAAGCTATTGTAATTATTCCAGATGGAATATTAGAAAATCCATCATTTGCTCGAATGAGAGAATGGTTATTGGTTAAATGTAAGATTGATATGATAATAAGTTTACCTAAATATGCATTTGCACCATATACAAAAGAGAAAACATATGCAGTATTTTTACAAAAAAGAAGATCTTATGATGAGAAGATGATTGAAACATTAAATGATATAGAAGAGGATGAGAAAATTTATGCATATATTTTAGACAATGATGGATATGCAAACTCAGATAAACAATATGAAACATTACTTAAAGATGAAAATGGAAAACCTATGCATAATGAAGTTGCTGAATATTTTGATAATGATGGTGAATTCCATACATCTTTAATAGAGCAAATATGTAAGTCAAGACAAGAGGATGTTGAAGAACATTTTGACGAATGGGGCAAAAAAATAGAAGGAAAAAAATATGGATATATAAATATAAAAGATATATTAAATGATTTTTATTATAAAAATGATGAGAAAAAAGAATCTAATAAAGTATATAGACTAAATTTGTTACCAGAAAAATATTTGAGACCAAATAGATTTGAAGATTTAAATTATGAACAGATATTTAAATTTAGGAAAGATGTAGAAAAAGAAATTCTCCATTTAATTGGAGGTGAACAAAATGATTAAAGGAAAAGTAAAAAAATTTTTTGATGTGTTAGGAGGAAATTCTGGTTTAATAGAAGAATTTATATATAATAATAAACCTAATAAAACTGAAGATGAAGTAAAAGTATACACAGGAGCTACTAATCTTAAAATGTTAAAATCAATAGATAAAGATGCAATTTTACCTAATGGGAAAAACATAAAATTTTATTCTGGAGAAGGAATCAGAATTGTAAGAAAAGGAAAAGCAGGTAGTTTAAAGTACATAAATGATAATAACTATACTATTAATGATGATGCATATATATTAAAAGTAAAAGAGAAATACAAAGACATGATAAATTTGAAATATTTTGCATGTGCTCAAAAACAATTATTTAAAGACTGTGTTTCTTCAGAAGGAGAAGGAAAGAATGGAACTTTTAATAAGACACTATTTCAAGAAATGTACTTTGAAATTCCAGAAATTGAGAAGCAAAAGGTTATAGTAAAAGAGTATGAAAGATGTATGGAACTAAAAGAAAAAATTTGTAATATAGAAGAAAGTATTAATGAGATATTAAAGAAAGTTCCAAAATGTGAAAAAGGTGATTTATATTCTGTAAAAGATGTTTTTAACATGTATAGTGAAGACAGAAGATTAACAGAAGAATATATTTATAATAATCAAGGACAGTATCCAGTATATTCTGCACAGAAAGAAGGAGCTTATGGATATGTAAATTCATATAGATATGATGAGGAGATTTTGTTTGTTGTACAATATGGAGATTCAGGGAAAACTATTCTTAGAAAAGGAAAAATGAATGTAGGAAGAAATGTATGTGGATTAGTTCCAAATGATGAGTTTAAAGAAAAGATATCTTTAAGATTTGCTAAATATATATTACAAGCAGAATTTATAAATAATTCTAAGGGGAAAGATTTAAAATCATTATCACAAGAAACAATAAATTCTACAATGTTTTTTTTACCAGATTATAATGAACAAATAAAGATAGAAGAAGAATATGAAAAATTAGAAAAATTAAAAGAAGAACTTAATAAGATAAAAGAAAAAATATCTAAT
>JAAWJE010000009.1 GCA_022796725.1 Clostridia bacterium
TGCCCAAGACTTAAATACAATACTTACTGTTAAATATACGATAGCAACTATTATTGCTATTATCCAGTTCATCAAATTTTTCTTATCCATTATTTTCTATCTCCTAGACAGATTGTAATTTTTACTTTGCTTTTTTCTTTTTTTCATCTTCTAATTGTAATTTATCTTTTTCTTTTCATAATATTTAAACTATATATTCCTAGTAATATATAAGTTGGTAAAACGATATATAAACTTATATTTGGATAAGTTGTTATTGTTGTAAAACAATATGGTAAAGCACATATATTTATTATAAAATGAATAATAATTGGTAACCATAGATTATTTGTTTTCTTATATATTGCTCCAAAATATAATCCCATAGCAATAGTCCATATTACTTTTGTAATTATAATAAGTATGGGTTGCCCTAAAACACCAAATATATGTCCTAATCCAAAAATAACAGATGATACAAAAACTGCTATAATCGTATTATTTTCTTTTTATAGCATATTTTCTCAATAAGATTTAGCAATAAACCTCGCACATATAATTCTTCAACTATTGCAACACCTATATAATATATAATCCCTTCAATTAAAACTTTCCATATTGTTGGTCTATAATCGAATGTTAATCCAATATAAAATGCTACACTAGATATAATACCTACAACAATTCCTACTATTCCATATTTTTTTAGTCCACTTTTTAACTCTTTTTTATTAAGTCCTAACTTCCAATTCGGACAAAGATACTTTAGTGTAAAAAATGCAATTATTCCAATAATTATAAAATTAAACATTAAAGTAAAGTAAAATGGTGTTATATCTAAAACTTCAATATTTATAAATAATGAACTAGGTAATCCTGTTATATCCATAAATGCTAATAATATTGTGAGAATACCTATTATAATTAACTCTTTCTTTTTCATACTTTACCTACTTTCAAATTGTAATTTGAATTAATCTATATCAAAATTTTCTGTTTGTAAATCACAATAATATCTACCACTTGTTGCAATAAATCTTAAAACACAATAATCTGGATCCGTTTTACCTTTTTTATAGAATATGGTATCTCCTTTTTTCCAAATCATATTTTTAGTTTCTTGGTCTGTTAATACTTCCATTTTTCCTTTTAACATAACACCAACATACTTAATTACCCCTTTATGATAAAAATATATACTAGCATTAGGATTGTTTTGGTATTGTTTCACTCTCATAGATGAAGTATTAGTAGAAAAATAAAATTCTTTTAAACCATTTCGTTTTCTTGGTTTCAGCATTGCTTTCATATTAGGATAATTTTCATTATCAATAGAACTTATAAAACTAACTTTTTGCTTATCAATAAATTTTTCTATTTTCTTTAAATCCATAAAACTTCATCTCACTTTCAAATTCTAATTTGTCATATTCCATAAATACACCTAACTTTCAACTTGTAATTTAGCTATTTTTCCATCTTTTTAAAGTAGGAAATAATTTCGTGCAATGTTCTTTCATTTTTTCATTAGTCATTCCTGCTTGTTCTCCATATTGAGAACACATTTCTATATATTCTTCCATTGTAACTTTATCTATAAATTCTCCATTTTCATAGCAATATTTACAATAATCATTATTGATACTTCCATCTTTATTTGTACTTAACTGTTCATTTGATGTTATAGGCATACCACAACTTTGACATATTTTATTTTCCATTTTTTATTCCTCCAATCATAACGATAAATTACTATTTGTTTAATAGCATTATATCATATACTCTAATTAAAGAATACCATTTTATGATATAAAGATATATACTCTTTTATATGCTTGAATAATTATATATAATTTTAAATAATACTGTCTAACAATAATTCTAACAAAAATCTATGTTTCCTATGATAATCAATGATTACGAGGATTTAGTTTTTGTTAGACACTTTTTTTGATAAGTCTAACAATAAATCTAACAAAAACTCTATAACGCTGTATTAGTCTAAATAATTTTAAATAACCTTGAATGATAGAATGCTTATTTTTAGGTGTTTTAAGATACTATTCAATAATTTTGAAATCATAACCACGTGTAAAACGCATGGTTTGAACTTGCCCTAAAAGGGCTTATAACATTGCTAGCGCCTTAAGACGCTGGCTTTCACTTCGTTCAAGCCTTGATGTACTGACTACTTTAGCAAACCTTTAAAAGGGTTATTACTTTCTCTTTTAGTTAGTTTATCTTCTAGTACATCTTCTTTTTCTTGTTCTCTTATATATTTTCCAATTGTTGCTTCATTAATTCCTACTGTACTTACATAATAGCCTGTCGCCCAGAAATTGCTATTTCCAAATTTATATCTCAAATTTCCATGCTCCTTAAATATCATCATTGAACTCTTTCCTTTCAAATATCCCATAAAACTTGATATATTTTGTTTTGGTGGTATTGATAATAGTAAATGTACGTGATCTGCCATCATATGTCCTTCTATTATTTCTACACCTTTCCATTTACATAAGTCTATTATATATCCTTGAATATCTCTTCTTAATTTATTGTATATAATTTTCCTTCTATACTTTGGTATGAATACTATATGATACTTGAATACCCATTTAGTGTGTGATAAACTATTTGCCATAAGGCATCTCTCCTTTCTATTTTATAGCTTGAACAACTTATATTATAGCATATGGAGAGATACCTTGCTTTAAGCCTTTAATCGCACCAGCATAGCTGGCAGTTTTTGTTTCGTTTCACTTCACTAAAGTTAAAACATAATAAAAAGTGTTGAAAATCACTATTTTCAACACTTTTCTGCATCTTGCTGGTCGAGGTGACAGGGATCGAACCTGCGACCTCATGGTCCCAAACCACGCGCGCTACCAACTGCGCTACACCTCGATAACTAAACTGCTTATATATAATACCATATCTCTAATTTTATTTCAATACTTTTTTAAAATTTTTAATATAATATTTTTTATATAAACATTACTATTACTTTTTTATATAATTTCTATTGTCGTTTAATAAAAAATAAAATATAATATATGTATTCTATTAATGAATTAAGGAGATTTTTATGGATAATAAACAAAAAATTAAAGGATTTGAAATAATCTCAAAAGATATACCAATTATAATTTCAGCACCGCATTCAGCTAAGCAATTTAGAAATGGAAAAATACAAAGTAAAGAAATTTACACTGATTCACTTGCTATTAAATTATCTGAGAAAGAAAATATAAGTTGTATTTATAAAACTGCTTTTCTAAATGATGATGTTAATTCAGATAAAGAATCCGAATATAAAACAGATTTAAAACAATATATAGAAAAAAACAATATTAAATTTTTAATTGATTTGCATACAATGTCAGATAAAAGATTACCTGATATATGTATATCAATCAACTCTGGAAAAAATATATTAAATCAATATTCTATTTTACAAGAAATAATATCTGCCTTTAATTCAAATGGAATAACCTCAGTTACAGTTGATGAACCATTTAAAGCAAAAGATGTAAATTGTATATCAAATTATATATCAAGAACTTGTAATATTCCTTGTTTTCAAATAGAAATAAATAAAAAGTTTTCAAACTTTTTAACAAAATTATTTAATAAACCATTTAATAAAAAAATAGTTGAAAGTTCTTTATGCTCTGTTGTTAATGTCTTAAAAAATCATATTTAATAACCATATTGACTTTTAAATTCTTTCGTTCTATAATACTTTTTATATGCACCAGTAGCTTAGCTGGATAGAGCACTCGGCTACGAACCGAGAGGTCGGGGATTCGAATTCCTCCTGGTGCACCAATAAAAGACGAGAACTTAACTTTCTCGTCTTTTATTTATAATATTTATTAACTAAAACCTATTTCATTTTTTAATCTTATTATTATATAATTATCTATCAAAATCCCTTTCTAATTGTCTTAATAAAATTCTTGATAATCTACTATTATTTCTATAATCAGCAATACAACAAAAATCAACAATCCCATCTGAATTTAAAGTTTCATAAACTCTATTACTTTCATCAAATAACTTATCATATTGATTTTCTTGATGAACAAAAACTGCCTTCCCACCATTATCATGTACAAATCTCATTGATGGTGCATCACTATATCCATCACCTATAAAATATACATTTTGGCAATTGTTTTCTTGTATATTATTCTTTCTTAAAATATCACGAATTGCTAATACTTTTTTATCATCTGTCATAACTTCATCAATTCCAATAATTAATCCATTTTTATCATGTTTTAGAGATGAACCATAAATACCATCAAAATATTTCGCTATTTCAAGGTTCTGTAAAAATTCTTTTAATCCACCAGAAACAATATAATTTTTTGTAGTATTATTTTTAATAAAATCTTCTAATCCACAATTATATTTAATATACTTTTCTCCTTCCATCAGTTCTTGATATGTAATACTTTCATTATTTTCAACAAGTAAATCATTAAAAAAAGAAAAAAATGTTTCAAGTGCATTACCAGAATGTGTACTTCTGTATTTATCAAGAGCTTCCTCTAAATTATCATTTCTTTTCTCTCCACTATAACCAAACTTTTTAACCCATACCCAAAACTTCGGCCATGTTTCTGTTGTTAATGTTCCATCAAAATCAAAAATATTTATTATATTATTATTCATATCAATTATTCTCCTATTACTAATATCTAAATCACAATTTGCTCGTAATATTTATTACATAAGATTTGACATCATATCTTTTGCATATTCTAATGTCATTCCTCTTGCCGTGGATAAACGTCCTTCTTTAAGATGTACAAATAAAGAATTATTAATTGAAATTCCACCACATATAGATAGACACTTACTATCTTTTAAGTAATCTTCTATTTCTTTATCTGAAATATTATCAATACTTAGTCTTGCAACATCTGTAATGTTAATACTTTGAAGAACTTTATCGTTCTCAGCAAGTAATATAGCATTACCTGTATATGAATACACTTCTTCTGAACCTCTCATACATTTAAGAAGTTCACGAACCTCATTGATAGATTTTAGTTTTCCATACATTGATCCATTAAATACAATATTCTGATCTGCTGCAATAATTAATCTCATCCCTCTATCTTTAGTCATTTCCAAAACATTTCGTACTTTACGCATAGAAATTTCGGCTAACTGATTTTTAAAAGATTTAGATTTATCTGGTGTTTCATCAGCATTACTAACAATAACCTCAAATGGAATACTATTATCAATAAGCTGTTGCTTTCTACTAGGAGATTTAGATGCCAAAATAAGACGTGGAAAATTATTTACTATTCTCTTAAAAGGCTCTATTAAGTCTTCTGATTTATTATAATAAATAATTTCAGTAGCTATATTTGCCATTGTTGTGGAAATATCACTACCTTTTTTTGCTATAACATAAATAGGCTTTCCTTCTGCATAACAATATCCTCCATTCATACCAAGCCCTACACCTTTTTCGCTAAACTCAATAATATTACAATCACATTGTAGCATTGCAGGAAAAGCATAATCTCTCATTAAGACTTTTCCTTCAGGAATTTGAGCATTGCCCCATTTTTCTACATCACGTGCCATTAAAGTAATTTCAACTCCTGCTTTATTTAAGGCTGACTCAATAGCTTCAACTTTAGCACGATCTTCATCACCATCATGAAACTTTAATGCAAAAAATGAATGTATTGTTTTAGGCTTTCTCTCATAAGATATCTCTGCTTTTTTTGCTATTTCTGACATTAAATCTCCTCCTATTAAATATTACTACATTATATATATAAATATATTTTGAATTATAGCATATTTATATAAAAATGTACAAAATATTTTTCGGGCCTACTTTATTTTTATATTTATAAAATAAATAGATTTTAAAATTATAATATATTACCTAAAATAAAAAAATAAGCCATTTAAAATGACTTACTCTCTTGATTTTATTATTACTATATTAAAAAGTTAGTAATTATAAAATTTCTTGGTGAGCCAGGAGGGATTCGAACCCCCGACCCTCGGCTTAGAAGGCCGATGCTCTATCCAACTGAGCTACTGACCCATAACATAAGATATAATAACATCTTTTATTTATTTTGTCAACATCATTTTCATTTTTATCTTATATTTTTTTATAGGTCATACTTTTTGGCTCATTCAATCTATTAAAACACATATTTTTTATCTTTTATAAAAATCCTCTATTACATCTTCTGATATTACTGGTGTTACTTTAGTTTTTGTAAATATTTCTAGTATACTATTTACTTCATATTCATTATTACTTATATCTTCTAATTTCTTATTTTCAATAATTTCTCTATCTTCCTTTAATTCTGTCTTTACTATCTCTATTCCATAACTTCTTCTATTTTCTTTAAATATTTTATAATATTCTAAATTTATCATTTGTATATTACTATCTATCAATTCCTTTGTATCATATTTGACTTTTGAAAATATTTGTTTCATTGTTCTTCTTCCCCTCTAAAAATGATACATTAACTATATGTCCTTTTTCTTAGAACGTCAAGGAATTTCATATACTACTTTTCGCTAAAAAGCGACATAGGGGGAACTGAAAAGTATCATTCCCCCCATCTCTATAATCTGTCGCTTCCTTTGTTTGCCCTAAGCATCTTCTCTTACGTCTTTTTTCATAAAAATAATATACAGTATTAAATGAAATATTATTACTGCAATGCCTGCCACAATGCCTCCTGTCCTAAAACAGTTTACTGCCCAGACTATAATCCAAATAATATAGAAAGGCAATAACCAAGTATTGTGTGCAAAAAAGCAAAACACAAATGCAAAAAGCGTTAAGAGAATAGTTCCTTTCATGCTGTTATGTGCAACAAGCCCAAAAAGCATCATCAACCGCTGACAGATTATCCAAGATATCATCCAAATCAAATATGACATGATGTCACCTCCCTTTTGTAGTTGTTTCCTTGGATTTATTCCACTCGGATATAAGTAAATTATACCATATTTTTAATTTTTAAACAATTATATGAAAACAGGAGCATAACAATGTCATGCTCCTGTTTTCTTTTTGAGTGCTATTCTGATAAGCCACGCATTCATAGCTCCTCCAACGAGGCCATTTATTACATTGCCATTCTCAAAGCATAAAATCACCCACAATACAATCATTATTGAAGCTATGGAAATTATAATTTTACTCTCTCTCACAAGCAATACAATGATTGTAGATATAACTGCCGAAAATATGCTTGAAGTTAATGGCTTTTCATAAATGACACCCATAGCCATCATAATCCGCTGACTTATCACCCAGCACACCATCCAAATCAAATACTTCATATTGTATCTCTCCTTTCAAAAAAGAATCCTTTTTCTACTTTCGCTGTAATTCTTATCTTTTATTTTACCATACATTTAGCTATTTCACAATTTTTTATTAAGTTCAACTTGTACTATAAATTCTCTTTTATTTCTTTTTATAGTAAGCTTTACTATATCTCCTGGTTTTTTAGTATAAATGTACTCTCTAAGTTCTGTCATTTTTGTAATATTTATATCATCGATTTTTACTATAATATCTCCAGCTTTTATACTAGATTTTTTTAAATTACTGCTCTCATTTATATCAGCAACATAAATACCATCTTCAAAATCTATAACATCTTTTAAATATGGTATTACTTCTTTATCATATCCATATATTCCTAAATATGCCTCATTAAATTTCCCCTCAGTTTCAAGCTTTTCTATTATTGTTTTCACCATATTTATTGGTATTGCAAATCCTATACCATCTGCATCAGTTACCTTTACTGAAGTTATTCCTATAACTTCACCAAGTTCATTTATTAATGCTCCTCCACTATTCCCTTCATTTATTGTAGCATCTGTTTGTATTAAACTTTCCATATATGAATATTTACCATTTTCATCTTTAACTTTTAAAGTCCTTTTTGTACCGCTTATTATTCCTGATGTAACTGTTTTTTCAAATTCAAAACCAACTGGATTACCAATTGCATATACATTTTGTCCTATACTAATATCATCTGAATTGCCTAATTTTATAGGACTTAAATTTTCTACTCCTATTTTTACTATTGCTAAATCAATTTCATTATCTGACCATACAACATTTCCTTTATATTCTACACCTGTATCTAATGTAACATAACAATTGTTAAATTTGTCTCCAACTAAATGTTGATTTGTAAGAATATATCCCTTTTTAGATACTATTATTCCTGTTCCTATTCCTAAACTTTCTACACCTTTTTTTAAAAATATACTTGTTCCAGTATCTTTTAATTTGGAAATTCCAACTATACTTTTCATTGCTTCATTTATTACATTCTCACTATTACTATTTTTTATAATTTTACTTTCTATTTCTTTTGCAAGTTTAGTTCCATATTCTTTTTTTTCATAAGTATATATCTGTCCGTCTAAATAAACAACATAAGCTAATATTCCAAAAAAAATACTCAAACAAATTATTATTATCTGAATAAAAACATTATTTGCTTTCTTTTTATCTATTCTAAACATTTAATCACCACTCTATTTATACATATCTCTTTATTTTTATTATTCATTTTTTTATAGAATTTATTTACTTTATTCTAATAAAATAAAAATATTTTTTATTTTTATTTTAATATTACTTTTTAATTGCTTTTTCGTTATATTTCTGTAACATTCAACAATATTTGTCTAAACTTTTATATAATGTTTTTACTATAAAAAAAATGGAGATTTTAAATATGGATGTTGGTAAAAAAATTTATAATTTAACAGGTGTTCAAGAAGCTATTTTTGCTTCTGAACAATTTTGCAAAGGAACTTCTATTAATAATATTACAGGAATGTTTTATATTAATAATAAAATAGATATTACTGCTCTTTCTGAAGCACTAAAATTATTTATAAAAAATAATTCTGGTAGCAGAATACAAATAGGATTATCAGACACTAATGAACCTTTTCAATATTTTGAAAATTATACTGACTTAACTTTTGAAACAGTATATCCATCAAATTTAGAAGAGGCTTCTTCTCTTACTCAAAAAATAACTGATACTCCTATATTTGATTTTAATTCAAGATTATATGATTTTAAACTTTTTAAATTGCCTGATTCTACTGGAGGATTTATTTCGACCTTTCATCATTTAATTTCTGATGCTTGGTCTATGCAATTATTTATAGATATAATAGTCTCAAACTATTATAAATTAACTCACAATGGTAATGAATTAGTTTCTATGGAAACTTATGAATATAAGGATTATATAGATTCTTATACAGATTATTTAAAAAGTTCAAAATACATAAAAGATAAGGAATTCTGGAAGGAAAATTTCTCTTCTTCATCTACACCAATTACATTACATTCTGATACTAACCAAAATGTAGAAGCTGTTGCAGATTATTCTGCTGAGAGATTAAATTTTACATTAAACAGTAATATCATGAAAAAATTATCACCTTATCTACAAGAAAATAAAATTTCTGCTTATGCTTTTTTCTTAGCAGTACATTCAATATATTTTAGTAGAATAAATAATTCACAGGATTTTGTAATTGGGACTCCTGTACTTAATCGTACAAATGTAAAAGAAAAAAATACTACTGGATTATTCATAAATACAATACCATTTTCAGTAAATATAAATAATAAAGAGAATTTTTCTGATTTTGTTAGGAGAATATCTGTTGATACTATATCATATTTTAGACATCAAAAATATCCATACCAGAATATTTTAAGTGATATAAGAAATGATAAAGATAATTCTTCTATTAGTAATTTGTATAATGTTTTATACTCTTATCAAAATGCTAGAGCTTATAACTCTTTTGGGGATATTAATTATAAAGCTATTTGGTTTCAACCTAAATATATTATTAATGATATACAAATTCATATTCATGATATTTTAAACAGTGGGAACTTATCTATTTCTTATGATTATAGAACATCAAAATTTTCTGAAAATTTAATTAAATCTACTTACAATAGAATTATTGCTATAGTTAATCAAATTTTAGATGCAAAAGAAAACATTAAAATTTCTGATATAGAAATAGTAACACCTACTGAAAAGAAAAAATTACTATATACTTTTAATAATACACATAAAGAATATGATAAAAATAAAACAATTCAAAGTTTAATAGAAGAACAATGTGATAGATTTCCAAATAAAATAGCATTAATATGTAACGATAAAAAAATTAGTTATAGAGAACTTAATTCTAGAGCAAACCAAATTGCTCATTATTTAAGGAGTTTAGGTGTAAAGCCTAATACATTTGTTGGACTTCTTTGTGATAGGTCTCTAGAGATGATTATTGGACAACTTGGTATATTAAAATCTGGAGCTGCATACTTACCAATTGACCCTGATTATCCTAGTGATAGAATTTCTTATATGCTAGAAAATAGCGATGCTAAGATTGTACTTTCTAAAGAAAATTTATTTAATTTAATTTCTAGTAATTCAAATGAGATTACTAAATTAGATATATCATTAGAAAATAGTATAATTTATAAATCTTCATCATGTAAGAATCCAAAAAATATAAATTCATCAGAAGATTTAGCCTATATTATATATACTTCTGGTTCAACTGGTAATCCAAAAGGAGTACAGTTAAAACATATTAATATAAATAATTTTATTCTAGGAACAACAGATAAAATTAAATTTTCAGATGATAAAACTATCGTTTCTGTAACTACTATATGTTTTGATATATTTGTTCTTGAAAGTCTACTTCCACTACAAAATGGATTGACTATTGTAATAGCAAATGAAAAAGAACAAAACAACATAAATTTCTTAAATGATTTATGTTTAAAATATAATGTGAATATTATTCAAACAACTCCTTCTCGATTAAATAAATTAACTAACGATATTGACTATTGTAGATATATAAATAATTTAACAGATATCTTAGTTGGTGGAGAACCTTTACCAATAACACTTCTTGAGCATTTAAGAAAGTTAACTAAAAAAGCTAAAATATATAATATGTATGGACCTACTGAAACAGCTGTATGGTCTACAATTAAAGACGTATCTAATTATAAAAGCTCTACTATCTCAATAGGAACTCCTATTGCTAATACTTCTATTTATGTATTAGATGAAAAAACAAATAAATTATTACCACCAGGAAACCCTGGTATTCTCTATATTGGTGGAGATGGCGTTTGCAAAGGATATCATAAAAGAGAAAATTTGAATAAAACATTGTTTATAAATAACCCTTATAATAATAACGAAATTATTTACAATACAAATGATTTAGTAAAACAATTACCAAATGGTGAATTAATTCACTTGGGAAGAGCTGATTTTCAAGTAAAAATAAGAGGATATAGAATAGAACTTGGAGAAATAGAAAATAAGATATTATCTTATGATAATATAAACGAAACTGTTTTAGTACCTCATGAATCTAAATTTTTAATATGTTATTATTCTTCTAGTAAAGATATTATTATATCTGAATTAATATCTTATCTTTTAGAATATTTACCAAATTATATGATACCAGCTTATTTTATAAAATTACCTAACCTTCCTCTTACACCTAATGGAAAAATAGATAGAAAAAAATTGCCAAAACCTAATATGGATTCTGAACAACTTTTAGAAATTGCAAGTACTAATACAGAAAAAATATTAGAAGAAAATATATTAAAAATATTAAATAATGGAATGGAACATATTGATATAAATACTCCATTTATATCTTTAGGTTTAGACTCTCTTAGTATTGTTCAGCTACAATCAATGTTACTTGGTTATCAATTAAATATTACAACACAAACTTTTTATAAATTTCCTACTGTAAAGAAACTTGCAAAATACATTGATTCTAGCAAAAATATAAATGAAAATGTATCATTTACACTTGATCCAATGTTTTTACATAATAAAGATGAAAAAGCTATTATTTCTAATGATAGTAATGATTTAGGAAATGTTTTTTTAACAGGTGCAAATGGTTTTATTGGTATTCATGTTTTAAAAGAATTATTAGATACCACAAATTGTAACATATATTGTTTAGTTAGAGGAGCTAACTTAGAAATTTCTACTAATAGATTATCAGATAATTTTAAATATTATTTTAATTTATCTATTAATCCATATTTGAATAAACGTGTATTCATTATTAATGGTGACATTACAAATGAAAATTTAGTAATGTCAAATGAAATAAATGATATGTTAGGAAATAATATTAATACTGTGATTCATACTGCTGCTGTTGTAAAACATTATGGAAATTTTGATGAATTCAAAGAAATAAATATAAATGGAACGAAAAATATTGCTAAATTTGCTTTTAAAAATCACATTCGTTTTATACATATATCATCAATTAGTATTTCTGGTAATTACCTTTTAAAACAAGATAATCACAATGTTGAGTTTTCTGAAAATGATTTTTATATTGGTCAGAATTATACTGAAAATGTATATGTTAATAGTAAACTTGAAGCTGAAAATGTGATATATTCTTATATGAAAAAAGGATTACAAGGAAAAGTACTTCGTATTGGAATAGTAGCTGGTAGATATTCTGATGGACTATTTCAAAAAAACATGGACTCAAATGCTTTTTATAGTAGAATAAAATCAGTAACAAATTTAAAGGTAATTTCTGAAGATATGATTAATCAAAAAATAGAATTTACACCTATTGATGAGTGTGCTAAAGCAATAGTTTTACTTTCAAAAACAAAACAATATGATAATAAAATTTTCCATTTATATAATCATAATTTAGTATCTATAAATAATGTTATAAAAACATTAAAGAAATTAAATATTAATGTAGAAGTTCTCTCAAGTGAAAGTTTTAAAGAAAAAGTATTAGAAGCTACAAAAGCTATTAATAATGCTGTTTCAGCAATTGTTAATGATTTTGATTATACAAATTTATCTTTAAATTATAATTTCACTGTTAATATAAAATCTGAATATAGTATAAAAATATTACATGATTTAGGCTTTAGTTGGAGTAAATTAAATAATGATTATCTATATAGAATATTTAATTATATGATAACTACTGGATTTATTTCTAAAGATTAGTATAAAATAAATATAACAATAAAAAAGTTAAAGGAAGATTATAATATGAAAAACTTAAAAAAAGCACCAAAGGAAAAAAAGAAAATACACTTTTTTTCCTTACCTAGTGCAAAAATATCTATTATATATTATGCGATTTCAACAATATCAATAATTGCTATATCACTCGTTATACCATTAATTCTTAATTATCCACCAGATTCTATTAATACACCTTTTGATATTCAAATGTCTGGAATTGCTTATGTATGGCAATTTACATTAATAGATATTTTAGCATTATTTGCAATTTATTTTTTTATGAGATTTTTATTTAAACCAATAGATAATTGGTTTATTCATAAAGATAATCCTAAATATTCTAGTCAAAAAAATATTGATATAATTAGAAAAAAGTGTATTAATTTACCTTATATTGTCTTTATAGTAGAACTTATTGTTCCTGGTATTGTGTCTTTAATTATCCTCACTTTAACAGGAAGTCATGAATCTACAATGATCATAAAGCTATCTGTTATAATAGTTTCATTTTCCTGTCTATTTGCAGTATCTTCATATATGTTTTCTAAAAATATATTTGCAAAATTACTAGCAGAAACTTATAAAGATAATTCAAATATAGGACTTAGAATTAGCTTAAATATAAAACTACTAATGCAAATACTTCCAATTTGCATAATTGGATTGTTAGGTATGGGACTTATTGGTTATTCTAAATCAATCAAATCAGCTGAAGACACATGGTTCACAGTATATAATAATGAATTAAATAATGTTTTTGATACAAATGAGATTTATACTTATGAAAGGATAAGCAATTTATTACAAAAAGTTAATTTATATCATGATAAAGATTCTGTATCAACTTTTATTTTATCTGAAGATGGTAAAGTTGATACTATATCTGGAAAAAAGCCATCAAACTTCGTAATCGAATATACTTTGCAACTTTCTGAAAAAAACAATAATAAAACCTATGATAGTTATGCTGTAGATACTCAAGGTGCTACAATAAAAGTACATACTAAATCAAAAAGTTATTATGTATGTATTTTATATGATACTAATGTTAAGGAAAGTTTAAAATATATTACTTATACTTTTATAATATTACTTATTATTATAACTGCTATTTTAATAACTATTATTAATTCAATATCAAAAGATATTTCAGCTGTTTCTGATAGATTAAGTCATATATCAAATAATGAAGAAGTTGATAAGTTTACTACTATTCCAGTTATCTCAAATGATGAAATTGGAGATTTAAGTAAATCTTATAATAGTATTCAGAAAATGAATAAAGAAAATCTTCAAAAAATAAAAAATAGTCAAGACTTGCTTATTGAACATGAAAGACTTGCTTCACTAGGTCAAATGATAGGTGGAATAGCTCACAATTTAAAGACTCCTATAATGTCAGTATCTGGAGCTTCTGAAGGACTTTCTGATTTAATAAAAGAATTAGATATGTCTATTGGAAATAAAAATGTTACAGAAGAAGATTTTCATGATATTGCTTCTGATATGAATGAATGGATTAATAAAATAAGAACTCATACTTCTTATATGTCAGATGTTATAACTGCTGTAAAAGGACAAGCAATTGTGTTTTCAGAAGAACAAGTTTATCCATTTAACTCAAAAGAATTATTTAAACAAGTAGAAATATTAATGAAACACGAATTAAAAAATTCTATAACTAGATTAAATATTAAGGATTATACAACCGAAGACGATTTAATTTATGGAAATATTAATAGTTTAGTACAAATACTAAATAATATGATTTCTAATTCTATACAAGCATATTCATTAATAAAGCATGATAAAGAAACAACTATTAATTTAACTTCTAAAATAGAAAAAAATAAGATTATAATTAATATTCAAGATTTTGGACCAGGTCTTCCTGATAATGTTAAAGAAAAATTATTTAAAGAAATGATTACTACAAAAGGAAAAGAAGGTACTGGACTTGGATTATTTATGTCATATTCAAACATAAAAGCACATTTTCATGGTGAAATTACTTTTGAAACATCTTCTAAAGGAACTACTTTTAATATTATTTTACCTATTCACAAATCATAGTTTTTATGTTTATAATAGACTATATTAATGAAATGGAGTTGATATTATGAGAATTAATATTAATAAAACAATAAGAACTGACTCAGATCCAAATAACACATATAAAATAATAGCCGTTGATGATGAAATGGGAATAATAGATTCTCTTTCTGTATATCTTAGTAGAGTTGGATATAAATTAGTAGGTGTAACTGACCCAGAGGAAGCAATTGAAAGAGTAAAAAATGAACATTTTGATTTAATGCTTTTAGACTTTATTATGACTCCAATTCATGGTGATAAGGTTGTAGAAGAAATAAGAAAGTTTAATAAAGAATTATATATATTATTACTAACTGGACATAAGGAATTAGCTCCTCCTCTTGAAATAATAAAAAAATTGGATATTCAAGGGTATTGCGAAAAAAGTGATAAATTTGATCAATTGCTATTATTAATTGAATCTGGTATAAAGTCAATAAAACAAATGAATTTAATTAAATCTATAAATAAAGAATTAGAAGATTCTAAAGAATTGCTAGAAAAAGCGTATTTAGAAACAATAGAAACTCTAAGATATACTGTTGAAGCAAAAGATTTTTATACAAGAGGTCATTCTGATAGAGTATCTGAATATTCTGTATTAATAGGAAGTAAAATGAACTTACCAGATGAAGAAATAAATAAGTTGCGTATAGGTGGATTATTCCATGATATAGGAAAAATTGGAATTCCTGACTCAATATTATTAAAGACTGATAAATTAACAAATGAAGAATATTCAGAAATAAAAAACCACCCTTCTATTGGAGCTCATATATTATCTAACGCTACATTATTTAAAGAATTGATCCCAATTGTTAAACATCATCATGAAAGATATGATGGGAAAGGATATCCAGCAAATTTGGAAGGAGATAATATACCTCTTCTTGCGAGAATTACTAGCATAGCAGATACTTTTGATGCTATGGTATCTAGACGTTCTTATCGTGATGCTTTATCTTTAGAATATACAAAAGAAGAATTAAAGAAATGCAGTGGAACTCAATTAGATCCTAATATTGTTCCTATATTCTTAGACATTATTGAAAATGAATATAATAAAATAGAAGAAATACAAGCTAAATATTAAACTTAAAAGTAAAATCCCAATTGAATTTATTTTCAATTGGGATTTTATAATTCACATATTTTTTATCTATCCATTCCATCATCTACTTGTTGTTGATTTTCTAATAAATTCTCTTGTAAGCTTTCACTTGTAAGCCATCCTAAAATATGACCTTTTTCATCAACTATATGGTATGAAAACTTAGCATCAGGATATTTTTCTTTTAATTCTAATAAAGTAACATCATCAGTAGTTACTGAAATATATCCATCGTCTGTTGCAATTCCAATTTGAGAAATTATCTTTGCTTCTCCTGCATGATTTTCAAAACTTCCACAGTTTCCTGTTCCTTCTGGTGTTTCAAAATATACTCCTTTATCAATAGTCATTCTGCTTCCAACTCTTATTGATTCTAAATAAGTTTTTGAAGCATCTTTTTCATCTACTTCTTCTTTTTTATCAATTGATTTCTTTTCTTTATTAGTATCTGTATTTTCTTTTACATATGATGTAAAAGTATTTTTTTCTTCAAATTTATCTTCTATTATATCTTTTTTATCATCAAATACTTTTTTTACATCAGCAACTGCTTGGAATGATACAACAGATGTTTTATTATCATCTGATTCTCTAAAATTAATCTTCTCATCAATATCATATGCTTGTATTTGTGTTTCTGATGTATATTCTTCATCTAATGGTATTACAGAAAAATATTTTGGTACAATTGTTGCTACAGTTGCTACACCTGCTAATGCTATTATACCTGCTACTCCTCCTAATGTAGCCTTTAAAAGTTTCTTTTTATCTGAACATACTTTATTTCTTATAGAGTCCGCCTTATCTTTCAATTTTCTTGTATATCTTTTTACTACACTTTCTTTTTTAGGAGTTTTATCTTCTTTTTCATGAGATTCAACTTCTTTTTCAGGAATTTCAATTACGAATGTTTTTACAATTGCACTTGGTCTATTTTCATCTGCGCCAAGTATTGTACCATTTCTCATCTCAATAGCATCTAATTTTCTTCTCTTTTTGTTTGCTAAATTTACTGTTTGTGATTTCTTTCCTTTTTTTGTTGAAGTACCACTTATATCTATAATGTCAATTCCTTCTCTTTCTCTTTGAGCTTTATATATTCTATCTTTTCTTTCATTATCTTCTTGTATTTTTTGTTTATATCTATTTTTTAATTTTCTGCTTTCTCTAAAAGCTCTTTTAGAAGCTTGTATGCTTTGTCTTCTACTAATAGCCTTTTTAGGTTTAGAAACAACTGGCTTATCACTATTTTTACTAGTTTCAGTATCATCTACAACTTCTTCTGCCTCTCTGTAAGAAATTGATTTACTTTTTTTATCTTGTTGAGTTTCAAAATGTTCTTTTTTATAATCACCAAAAATCTCACTGCTAAATCCTTCAGCAAATATATATTGTCTATCATATAAATCTACTTTTTCATCTATCTTAATTTCTGGTTCTTCTTGTTTACTTTCATCTTCGACAAAAACTTCTTGCTTAGGTTCTATATCTTTTTCTTCATTTTCATCTGTATCAATATTAGTTCTTTTTTGTTTTCTTGTTGATATTGTCATTTTTAATCTATCTATTAAAGATACTTTATCATCTATACCTGTCACGCCTGTTATTCCAGCCTTTTCTAGAAGTTCTTTTCTTGTTTGTTTTTCTCTTTTTATATATTCTGCTCTTGATTCTCCTGATTGTTTTGGAATTTCTTTAACAATTACATTTAAATATTTAGTCAAATAATTAGTTCCCATCTCATAATCATATTCCTGAAGACATTCATATAAGTCTAAATTTACTTTAGATATTAATTCTTTTGAAAGATCATATTCTTCCTTAATCTCAGATCTTAAAATTTCAGCTTTCCCAGGATAATTATTAATTTTTATTTTTCTAACTTCATTTCCATCATCAAATATGTATTCTCCATCTAGTAAATTAATTTTTATTTTTTTAATATTAATTTCCAAAATCAATCCTCCTTTTTAGGGTTTACATAAATATTATTTTACATTATTTTTGAACAAAAATCAAGTATTATTTTATATTTATTATGTAAAATATATATTTTTTTCAAAATATAAAAGGATATATATAAATAAACTGATCTAAATGGAGTTTACTTTATAATATATCCTTTTTTACTAATTTACTTCTTTCATTGATAAACTAACTTTTTGTTTTTCTACATCTATTCCTATAACTTTTACTTTTACAATATCTCCAACTGACACTATTTCTGATGGATTTTTAACATATCTATCTGATAATTGTGAAATATGAACTAATCCATCATGTTTTACTCCTATATCTATAAAGGCTCCAAAATCAGTAACATTTCTAACAGTTCCTGTTAAAATCATATCTTCTCTTAAATCGTCAAATTTTAAAACATCACTTCTAAGTATTGGCTTTGGTAATTCTTCTCTTGGATCTCTTCCTGGTTTTGATAGCTCCTCTATAATATCTTTTAATGTAAGCTCTCCCACATCTAATTCCTTAGATGTGTTTGAAATATCTATTTGTGATAAATGTTTTTTTATTTGCAATAATTTATTTTTTTCTAATAAATCTTCCACAGAATATCCTATACTTGTTAATAACTTTTCTGCTTTCTCATAACTTTCTGGATGTACTCCTGTTATTTCTAATGGATTATTTCCATTAAACACTCTTAAAAATCCTGCACATTGTTCAAATGCAACTTTTCCTAATTTTGAAACTTTAAGTAAATCTTTTCTTTCTTTAATCTCACCATTCTCATCTCTATATGTAACTATATTTTTAGCTATTGTTTTATTTATACCTGCAACATATGATAATAATGATGGTGTTGCAGTGTTAATATCAACTCCAACAGAGTTAACAACATCTTCCACTACTCCATTTAAACTTTCAGATAACTTTTTTTGGTTTACATCATGTTGATATTGACCTACTCCTATTGCTTTAGGATCTATTTTTACAAGTTCTGCTAATGGGTCTTGTAATCTCCTAGCTATCGAAATTGCTCCTCTTAAAGAAACATTTATATTTGGATATTCTTCTGTTGCAAGTTTTGAAGCTGAATAAACAGATGCACCAGCTTCACTTACAATAGCATAATATACATCTTTATCTACTTCTTTTATTAAATCAGATACAAATTGTTCCGATTCTCTTGAAGCTGTTCCATTTCCTATTGCAAACATATTAACATCATATTTTTCTATAAACGTTTTTAGAACTTTTTTTGCACCCTCTACATCATTTTGTGGTTCAGTTGGATATACAGTTGCAGTATCTAATAACTTTCCAGTAGGGTCTATAACAGCAATTTTACATCCTGTTCTATAAGCAGGATCAAATCCTATAACTGTCATTCCTTTTATAGGGGCTTGCAGTAATAACTGTTTTGCATTTTTTCCAAATACTTTTATAGCCTTGTCTTCTGCTTTTTCAAACATATCTGCTCTTAGTTCTCTTTCTATTGATGGTTCTATTAATCTTGTATATGAATCTATTATAGTTTCTTCTAATATATTTCCATATTTACTATTTCTATCTATTATTATATCTTTACTAATATAATCTATTATTTTATCTGTTGGTTTCTCCATTTTAACTTTTATTGCATCTTCTTTTTCGCCTCTATTTATTGCTAGTATTCTATGACTTGGCATTGTTCTTATGCTTTCTGTATATTCTGAATACATATCATATACATTATTTTCTTCTTTTCCAGTCTTTGTTGAAATTAGAGCCTCTCTTATACACATTGATTTAATCTTTTTTCTATATTTTGCATTATCAGAAATATTTTCAGCAATTATATCTTTTGCACCAGAAATTGCATCTTCTATTGTATTAACTTCTTTTTCTTCATCTATATATTCCTTTGCAATCTCTAAAATATCTCTTTTATCACTTTGCAGATATATAATATTTGCAAGTGGTTCTAATCCTTTTTCTTTAGCTATTGTAGCTCTTGTTCTCTTCTTTTGTTTATAAGGTCTATAAATATCTTCGAGTTCTGATAGTATCATTGCATTATCTATTGACTTAGATAGTTCTTCTGTTAATTTACCTTGTTCGTCTATTAATCTTTTTACTTCTTCTTTCCTTTGTTCTAAATTTCTTAAATAAGTTAATCTCTCATCCAGAATTCTAAGTGTTTCATCACTTAAATTACCTGTTACTTCTTTTCTATAACGGGCTATAAATGGTATTGTATTTCCATCATCAATTAATTGTATTGTTGCAGCTATTTGAGCTTCTCTTATATTTAGCTCACTTGAAATTTGCTTAATTATCTTTTCCATTATTTATCTCCTTGTATATTCACTCTTAAAATCATTGTTATTATATTATTTTTTTTTGAATATATAAAGCCTTTTTATAACATTTTCTTAAGTGATTATATTTATCTTGATATTTGTACCTATATTTGATATTCTATTTGTAATTTAAGTTAGAAAGGAAAATAACTATGAGGAAGAGAAATAGAAAAAAAAGTAATTTTAAATTTATTATTTTTTTATTTTGTATTACATTTTTAATAATATTCTCTATATATTTTGGAATTTATAAAAAAGAGTCTAAGCAAGATATAATAACATCAAAAACTTCTGAAATATCATATAATAATACAAATATAGTAACACCTCAAGAAGTTATACCAGAAGATATAAAAATAAAGATGACTGTAATTGGTGATATTATGTGTCATAATACACAATATCAAGATGCCTATAACAGTTCTAGTAAAAAATATGATTTTGAATATGTGTTTGACGATATAAAAAATAAATTATCTAAATCAGATATAACAGTTGGAAATCTAGAAACAACCTTTGCAGGTGCTAAAAGAGGTTATAGTAGTTATCCAACATTTAATACCCCTGATGCATTAGGCACTGCATTAAAAAATGTTGGCATAGATGTTTTATCCACAGCAAATAATCATTGTATGGATACAGGATATAATGGAATATGTAGTACAATACAAAAGCTAGACAAACTTGGAATATCACATACAGGAACATATCAAACTAAAAAAGATAGTGAAGAAATCCTAGTAAAAGATGTAAAAGGAATCAAAATCGCATTTCTATCTTATACTTATGGAACTAATGGGATATCAGTACCAAAAGATAAATCCTTTTCTGTAAATTTAATAAATAAAAAGAAAATAAAATCTGATTTAGAAAAAGCCAAAAACTTAAACGTTGATTTAATCTCTGTTAGTATGCACTGGGGAATTGAATACAGACAAACACCTACAGATGAACAAGAAAATTTAGCTAATTTTTTATTTGAAAACGGAGCAGATATTATTTTAGGAAGTCATCCACATGTATTAGAAAAAATGGAAAAAAGAACTATAAAACTTGAAGACGGAACAACAAAAGATGGCTTTTTAATTTATTCCTTAGGAAATTTTATGTCTGGTCAATATTATGATTATACAAAACAATCTATTATACTTGACCTTGAATTTACAAAGCATGGAGATGGAAAAGTAAGTATTGATAGTGCAACATACACTCCTATATATATGTATAAATCATCTTCTAAATCTAAAAAACGCTATCTTGTAATGGATATTGAAAAAGCAATAGAAAACTATAAAAATGGCAAAAGAAATATAACTTCTTCTACATACTCAATATTAAAATCAGAATTAAAACATATATATTCTGTTGTTGGAGATGAAATATTACCTAATAAAAAACAAAAATAATAATATTTTAATAAAAAAGGATTTACAGTTTTAAATTACTATAAATCCTTTTTTATATGTGTCATTATAAATACTCTTTATCTACCTTTCCCGTCATTAAACTTGGAAGATATTCAATATTATATGGACTTATCCCATAAGGATAGTCAAACGCATTTTCCATATTAATTCACCTCTATTTAACATCCATTCCTTTTATTTCCAGGAACAATTAATATTATAACATATTTGTTATGTAAAGTAAATATTTAGTTTATATTATTATTCTATGATAAATAATGAATTTTATTCTATTTTTTTATTAAATTCTTTTTTAAATATCAATTTTATAATAAATTTTATACATTTTTTACTTTATTAAAATTTTGAATTTTTTATTAACGTTGTTTTATATATATCAATATGTTATAATATTTATTGATATGTAATTTTATTATGTAACTTTAACTCTGCAACCTAAGGAGGAATGCTATGCAAAAAAATTTGACAAAAAAAGAGTTAAATTTTGTGCTCGAACAAAATCATTATTTTAAGAAAGGCACAAAGGGGGCATGCGTGCAGATAAGAGATTTCTTACGCCATGTTACCATTTCAGAAGGGCAAATTCGTTCACGGTCATCTTGTGTAACTGCTGATGAATTTATCGAGGCAGTAAATGTACTTATGGCGTTTGCCATCCAGCAACCAGAAGATGTTATTCCAGAGCGGTGGGCATGCGACAACGATTGCCGAAGGACATCCAGTCTTTTTTGTCCTGGAGAATGTAGTCTCAGCAAAGACACCAACGAGAGATGTCCGTATTTTATGGATGAACGTTTTATCTAATGCTATGACGAGAGTGGGGAGTTGCAAAACCATTGTAGCTCCCCACTTTATATTTTTTATTTTGCTTCAACTTATGTACAAAAAACAACTTATAAACTTTATAAGTTTATAAGTTATTATATTTGGTGGGCAATCGGGGGGTCGAACCCCGGACCTTCTGATTAAGAGTCAGCTGCTCTACCAACTGAGCTAATCACCCATTTAATATTTAGTTTTAACTTTAATATCTATTTAATACGTTTTTTATTATAATACTTATAAGTATATATTGTCAAGTATTGTATTTCAGATTTTATGCTATAAAAAAACACATAAAACTTAAAGTTATTATGTGTTTTTTTCTTTTAATTTGTTGTAGTTACATTTGTGTTCGTATTTGTTACTTCATTTGTTATATTTTCTGGTAAATCGCTTGGCTCTTGTGGTTTAGGTTTCTCTGGTTCTTTTTCTTTTGGTTTATTTTTTGTTCCTATTCTTACTATTCTTTTCATTGACTTATATGTATCTGTTGATATAAGTTCACTTGATACCTTTTTTCCATTTAAGTATAAATCTCTATAACAAACTGCCCTGCATCCATTTGCTCCTTTTTGTTTTACTTTTTCCTCTCCCTTAAATAAATCATCATCTTTTATTTTTTCAACTTTGTAAGGAATTGATTTTGTTTTATATGCTCTTATTTTTACTGTATATTCAGTATCTTGCTTTATTCCCATTATTTTTATTGTTGCTACCCCATTTTTTACTGATGCATTTATCTTTATAGGATATTCTCTTGTATTTTTAAATCTAAAATCAATAGCACCATAAACTACTGTTGCATCTCTTCCTGCTTCACAATAACTTGTAGTATATCCATGGTTTCGTCTTTCTACAATCTCTAAATTTGCTAATAAAACAGCATTATATAAAGTAGATGATATTTGACAAATTCCTCCTCCTAGTCCATCTTCAACTCCTTTGTTTGTATATATAGCAGCCTCTTTATACCCATTTTCTATTGTTCTTTTTCCTACTACCTTATTATAAGAAAATTCATCTCCTGGAAGTAATACAGTTCCATTTATCTTTGATGCAGCAAGTTCTAAATTTGTACTTCTGTTCCTATTACTCGCATCATATTTTGTTGTAAATATTGATATTCTATCTGGAAAGGCTTTTGTACCTAAGTCCTTAACTGTTGTTTTAGCTTTTGTTATTTTAAGTGGGATTATATATTCGTCTTTTTCTTCTTTATCTATAATTTTTTGTGCTTCTTCTATTGATATTTTAAAGTCAACACCATCTTTATCTACAATTATTTCTAATGGATCTTCTTTTATATAAGCATTTTGTGGTTTTGAATATATCTCATTATATATTTTATTTATGTCAATTTTATCTGGCTCTTTTTCAACAACTGGTATTGATACTTTTTTTTCATTCTTTTCTTTAATATTACCAGCAAATCTATCTAATACGATATTTTTGAACATATTATCATCTAATTTTATACCTTTTTTACCACTAGTTATAATTAGTTCGTCATCTTCAATGCAATAAGCATATTCTCTAACTAATCCAGGTAATTCTTTACCAATTCCATCCATAATTGTTGATAACATTTCTTCATTATATTCAATATTAATTTTTAACTTTTCCTTTTTTATACCTGCCATAATAATCTTAAAGTTATTATATATAATATTATCACTTCTACCAATATCATATGCCTTTTTTACAGCATCTTCAATCTTAAAATTAATATTTAAATCTTTTCTTTCAATTATTGTATTAAAGTCTTTGTACTCTAAATTTAATTCACTTATTTTTGTCTTTTCTATTTGATTATTAATTTTATCTTCTGCTTGTTTAGTAGTAAGACCTGACACATCAATTCCATTTATAAATATTCCATTTATAATTTTATTACTTACTGATGTTTTCAATGCAAATCCTGTTAAAATAGCAATTAGAACAAATAGTAAAATTATTGTAGTTACTATTATTTTAAAATTTCTATTTCTTTTTTCAAGTAATTTATCTACATATTCTTGAGTATTTCTATTAATTTTTTTCTTTTTAGATTCATCTTTTACTATTTTATTTATACTCTCAATTTTTTTAGTATCTCCTAATTTTTTCTTATTCTCACTATTCATTATTTTACTCCTTATACTTAACAAAATAATATTAACATATATTATTTTTATATGCAACATATCTATTATCTAAGATTAAAAGATTTTTTTGTCTTCTTGAGCTAGACAATATTGTTTTTTTTATGTATAATAGAAACAAGTTTTATGATAGGAGTGATTATTTTATGTTAGGAAGTTTAATTGCAAAAGTAAGAGAAGATAAAAATATGTCAAAAACAGAACTTGCAAAATTGACAGGTATTAATGTTGGACATTTAACTCATATAGAAAAAGGTGAGCGTAATCCTAGTCAGAAAGCTTTAAAGTCAATATGTGATTCATTAAGTATTCCATTTGAACCATTATATTATACTTATGAAAAAGAACTTACAGACAATCAAAAACAATTTAATCTTATAAATAATATACCTTATGATAAAATTCCACTTGTAACAAATATAGAAGCTTTAATAGATTGTCCTTCTAAAATTCCTTATGCATCACTTGCATTTAAAATACCAGATGATACAATGAAAGGAAGTCTTCCACGAGGAACATTAGTATATTTAGAGCTAAATTCTATTCCTGAACATAAGGAATTTGGATTATTTAGTTATAATGGAAATATAATAGTTAGAAGAATGATTTATAGAAAAAATAAAATAGTTCTAAAATCAGATAACTTATTATCAAAGGACTATTCAGTATCTAAAGAAGATGATTTCTACATAATTGGAAAAATTTATGAATAAAGCATTTTTAAATAAATGCTTTATTTTTTTGCATTTTTATTACATTCCATTATCTTTTTTATTACATATTGAAAATTATGTAATTACCTGTTGAATTAAGTAATTTATATAATTATAATATATATGAATAATATATATTATTAAGGAGTAAAGTAATGGAATTAATAAAAAATATTTTTTTTAATACAGATAAATTAACACCAAATTCTGAAGTAAAGATTTCTTATACAGGAAAGTTTTTTCAAGATGATTCTGAAGAAGTTTATATGCACTATGGATTCGGCAATAATTGGGATAATGTAAATGATATAAAAATGGAAAAAAGTGATTTAGGATACCAAGCTACAATAACTTTATTAGAAAGTGATTCTTTTTCATTTTGTTTTAAAAATAATGATAATAATTGGGATAATAATGATGGTAATAATTACATTTTTCCAATAGAACATATTGAAACTGATTTAGTTGTAGTAGATAATTCATTTAACTTATCTTCTCCAAGAAAACTTAGAAAATCTTACATTATAACTAAGAAAATCAAATTAGTAATTTATAAAATAATAAAGTATATACCAAAACTTGTAACTGGTACATATACATCGAAAAAAACAACAGAATAAAAAAAGTTATGATATAAAATCATAACTTTTTTTATGTAATTACCCAACCTCCATTTATTGAAATTATTTGACCTGTTGTAAATTTATCTTCTATTAACCAATTTACACATTTAGCAATATCTTGTGGGTCTCCTATTTTGCATAATGGAGTTTCACTTTTTATTTGATTTATTTCATCTTCTGATAAGTCAGAGTTCATATCTGTATCAATAAATCCTGGTGCTATAGAATTTACTCTAATATTTGATGGTCCAAGTTCTTTTGCAAGAGATTTTGTCATACCATCAATTCCAGCTTTACTAACTGAATAAGCAACTTCACAAGCTGCTCCAACCATTCCCCAAATAGATGATATATTTATAATACATCCTTTTTTTTCTGAAATCATATATTTTACAACTTCCTGGGACATATAAAATACTGAATTTAAGTTTACATTTATCGTTTTATTCCACTCTTCTTCAGAAATCTCTGTAAATAAGTTATATGTTGATATTCCAGCATTATTTATTAATACATCTATTCTTCCATACTTGGAAATCGAATATTTTATTATTTTTTTGCATTCACATTTTTTAGATATATCTCCTTGTATTATATCTATTTCATATTTTTTTAATTCTTCTTTTAGCTCTAAAGCTTCCTTTTCTGAATTATTATAACACGCAATTATTTGCATATTTTTCATTGCAAGAGATTTTGCTATTTCTCTTCCTATTCCTTTTGATGCTCCTGTTATTATTACTACTTCTTTCATAATTATCTTCTTTCTTTTATTTGTAGATATATTTTTGATTTTAACATAAACATTATTTATTGTAAATTATTTTATACTATCAAAAAACATTAAATTTTATCCTAAATAAAAAAATCAATATAAATAATTATATTGAATAATATAAGAAAATATTATGTATTACTTATATCCTTTTTTAAAGGCTTTTGGAAAGAATGTACTTAAATTTTATAATATTTTTCGAAATTAAAAAGCCTAAAATCAAGGATTATTCCAAGACTTTAGACTTTTTCTAATGGAGCCACTTGTCCGATTTGAACGGACGACCTACTGATTACAAGTCAGTTGCTCTACCAGCTGAGCTAAAGTGGCATTCTATATTTATTTTGGTGACCCCTACGGGAATCGAACCCATGTCTCCGCCGTGAAAGGGCGATGTCTTAACCGCTTGACCAAGGGGCCATAAAATATCAAATGTTTCCATTTGATATTGGTGAGCTATCCGCGACTCGAACGCGGGACAACTTGATTAAAAGTCAAGTGCTCTACCACCTGAGCTAATAGCCCATAAATAAATATAAAAATGTTACGTAATATTATTCGTAACTGCTTTTATATAATACACTATTTTTTTTATAATGTCAACATTTTTTATATCTTTTTTTTATTATTTTATTCAAATTTTAATATTTAATACATATAAATACGTAAAAATATACAATTTAAGCTAATAATCTGCTTTAAAATTAGTAATTTAGTAATAAATTTTAAATTTATATATTTTATATTATAAAAAGATATTGATAACTTACAAAAGCTATCAATATCTTTTTATAAATTAACTAAATTATATTCAATTTTTTCTTCTTCTATCGCTTCGCATTCTCTACTCGTACAAGTAAATATAATAATTTGATTATTACATTTTTCATTCAAATACTTTATTATATTTTTCATTCTATTTTTATCATAATATGCAAATGATTCATCCAATATTATTGGAATAAGTTCATCTGACATAGATCTAGCAGCACTTATTCTTAATGCTAAATAAATTAAATCTATTGTTCCTTGACTTAATCTATTAACATTCATATAACTGCCATTTTCAACTTCTATCTTTATTCCATCTTCATCTACTATACATTTATTATATTTGTTATTTGTTGATTTAGAAATAATATTTTGAATTTCAATAATAAATTCTGGTGTTATATTAGATTGCATTTCTTTATATGCTTCTTCTAAATTCTGTTTTACTAAATTATAAATATTATTTTTGTTAATTAATTCTTCTTTTTCTTCATATAATTTATCTAGTTCTTCTTCTAAACATACTAAGTTTTCTAAGTTTTTATTAACATCTTCATTTGAAACTTCTATTTTTTTCTCTGATACGCTATACTCAGATATTTGAGCTTCTTTTTCATTTATTTTATCCACAATTTTTTCATATTTTGTAGATAAAATATCTTCTATTTTTTCTTTAGAAATTTTATGTAAGAACTCTTTTTTAATTTTTTCATTTTCTAATGTTTCATTTTCTTGAATTTCTTTTTCTAATTTATCTATTTCTATCATTTTTAATTTTTTTATTTCTTCTAGTCTTTCAATATTTTCATTTATTTTTGTTAGATTTTCTTTATATCTTTTATTTACAATTTTTGTCTTCTTATCTTTTAAAAATAAAATACATAATACTGATATTATTAAAGCATTTATAATTAATATTAATGGCTTATTCATTATAAATGACATAATTGTAATTAATATTATTAATAATATTAATATAGCATATATAATTTTGTTAGATTTTCTTTTTGATTGTTTTTCTACTTTAAGATTATTAATTTCTTTTTTCTTATTTTCTTGCATTTCAGAGTATCCGTCTATTTCATTATCTAAAATATTAAGTTTTTCATTATTTATTAAATTTTTTTCCTTTATAATCTTAATTTTTCTTAATATCTCAAGTTCTATTTTACTCTCATTAATATCTACTGCCAAATTATTTTTTTCTTCTTCAATCTCATATTTCTTATCTTTATAAATTTCAATTTGCTTTATTTTATTTTCTAATTCTTCAATCTTGCTATTAACTATGTTTATTGGTCTTCCTGAACTTCTATCTGTTCCAATCTCTTGTAATTGCTTTTTATTTATTTTTTCAATAGTTTTTTTATAAGATATATTTTCATTTCCTGTAGATATAATATTACTTAACTTCTGCATTACAGTATTCTGACTATTCTTATCTAATTCAACTTTCCCTTGTTCTGATAAACAAGTACTGAAAAACATATCTTCAGTAATTCCTGTTTGTTCTATAAAAAACTCACTGCCTTTAGATTTTGTTATTTTAAACTTATCTGATACATCTTCCTTATTTTTATATATCTGTGGCGATTTTTTTCTAAAATCATTATATATCTCATATTTATCTCCATTATCTACATGATATGTAATTTTTCCAGAAAATTCATCTGCATTCCATGGAATATATTTATCATAATCTGAAATATCTTTTCCATTTTTATTCCTTGATATTCCATATAAAGAAGATGATATAAATTTCAAAAGAGTTGACTTTCCAGATTCATTATCCCCTTTTATAATGTTTATTTTATCATTTAATTCTATTTCTTTATTTTCTAATTTTCCAAAACCATTAATCTTTAACTTATTTATTATCATACTTACAATACCTCTAAACCAGTTTCTATAACCTTTTCCATCGTTTCTTTATCAATTAGTCCACTTTCATACTTTTCCATAACTTTCTTTGCAAAAATACCTTTTATATCATTTTTTAAAATAATATCATTTATATTATAAGCTACTTTTGTATTATCTTTTATTTTTATAATATTATCTTTAGATAACAATTTTTTTATTTCGATTGTATCTATTATAAAATTTCTATTTCCTATTAATATAATTTTATATAAATTATTCTCATTAAAGTTTATTTCTTCTATTTTTTCTAATATATCTTCATTTGAGACACATTCTGAAATATCTAAATTAAATTCTTTATATTCTCTACTATCTAGTTTTACAAATTCTAAATTTAGATTTTCTTTATCTATATCTCCAACTACCATCCCATGTTCACCTAATTCATCAAACCCAAACGATATAGTAGAACCTGGATATACTATTCTTTGATTTTTTTCATCATTATATGTTTTTTTATGAATATGTCCTAATGCAATATAATCAAACCCTAATGTTTTTAATTTTTTACTTGACATTGGATTATATTCTCTATATTCATCATTTCCACCATCTACACTCCCATGAGCTACTAATATATTTATTTTATCTTTATTTTCTATTTCTATATTTTCTATATTACTTTCTTTGCAATAATAATCATTAAATCCATATCCATATATATTTATATCGCCTATTTCTACTTTTTCTATATTATTTTTGAAAATATGAACATTACTGCTCCATTGAAAAGTATTATAAAATGAATTTTTTATAAATGGATCATGATTCCCTGGTGAAATAAATATTTTTACATTTGGTATTTCATTAAATAATCTGTTTATATACTGTATGCTTGATTTTCTAATATATTGTTGCTCATATAAATCTCCTGATATAAATAAAAACTGTATATTATTTGTTTTTATATATTCTATTATATCTTTCATTATTTTTCTTTGTTCTAATCTTCTTTTCTCAGGAAGTCCATCTATACTACTTAAGTTTTTAAAGTTTATATCTAAATGTGTATCTGCTATATGTACAAATCTCATATAATTTCTCCTTATATTAAAATAACATTGACTAAATTTTATCAAATGATAATTTTATAGTCAATGCTATTTAAAACATTTGTTTTATTTTTTAATTATTACTATCAATTGAACCAAATAATTCATCAAACTTTGCTTCTAATTCCTTTTGTATATCATTTAGTTCTTCTTTTTTATTATCTATTTTCTGCTCTGTTTTTGTTTCTATATTTGATTGTTCTGTTTTTGTTTCATTTGTTGTATTAGATGTATTTTCTTCTGTTTTATTATTATCTTCAAATAAATCATCTAGTTCTTCTATTTTTAAATCATTTTGTTCCTCTTTTTCTACATAAGGATTATATGGATTAAACTTTCTATAAACACCTCTATCTGGTATTTCTCTAGTGTTATGATCTACTGCAAAAGGAGCAATCATTTTTGCTGTATTATACTTATAATAATAATACTTTCTAGCCTTAATTGGTTTTAGTCCTTTTTCATAAATAATACAATCATCAACATCTAATCTTCTAAGTTCATCTGGTGTTAGCAACGCTCTTGCCATATTTTGTTCTGATACACTTTTTCCTTGTTTCCAATCGTCTTTATCTTTATTTACTGATTCGCTTTCTCTGAATATTGTTTTCTCACCAAGAGCTTTTGAAAAATATTCAACTGTTTTTTGTGAGTTACTTCCTAAAAATAAGTGAGTATCACAGTTACCCATGATTGTTTCATTAGATTCCTTATATACTGCTTCTAATTGATCTAAGTTCTGCAGAATAACACTAAATGAAATTTTTCTACTTCTTGATGTAGATATTTTTTTATCAAAATCTGGTATCTTACCAATGTTTGCAAACTCATCTAAAATAAAATATGTAGGTACTGGAAGTGCTCCTCCCTTCTCATCAGCGAAATCATATAATTGTTGTATCATCTGTGAGAAGAAAATTGTAAGCAAGAAGTCATACGCTGCATGAGTATCTGAAGATATAACATATACCGCTGTTTTTTCTTCTCCTATCTTTTTAAAATCTATTGTATTTGTTGACGTTAGTGCTTCAATTTCTTTTGAATCAAATTTACCAAGTTTTGATTGAAGTGATGATAAAATTGATCCATACGTTTTTTCTGGTGCTACTTCAATAGATTTATAATTCATTCTTGCTGGGTGATCATAAGGTAATTGATTAATTAAATTTGTAAGTAAATTATCTCCACCATTACTATTTGCTGCTCTAACTAACTCTGAACAACTTGCTAAACTTTGTTCTTCTGGTGGTCTAACAGCTTTTAAATAATATATTAATGCTTTAAGTAACATTTCAGCCATATCTTCCCAAAATGGGTCTGATGCACTATTAGTACTTTGCCCTTTTACTATCGTGTTTGCTACAACGTCTACATCTATTTCATTTTTGATATGTAACAATGGATTATATCCATCACTATTTTGTGGTCTTACTAAATTTAAAACTTTTATTTTATATCCGTTTTCTTTTAAATATCCAGCTGTTTTATCATAAAGTTCACCTTTCGGATCAGTAAATACATAAGAACCTAATAATTGACATGCATTTGGAATAACATAAGATGCAGATTTACCAGCACCTGAACCGTCCAACAACCAAAACATTTACATTTCCTCTTTTATCTGTTGGTAAATATTCCTTTTCAGCAAGTATTATTCCTTTCTTATTACTTAATGTCTTATATTCTTCTCCATTTATACACCAATCACTTGAACCATTTTCTATTCCATCATACTCATGTTTTGGTAGCGCTTTTGTAATTCCTATAGTTACTGCGAAAATATATACTAAAGTAAATTTCCATAGTACACTAAAAAACATTCCATCTGTGCTTCCAGATAATGCTTGTCCTAAAGCAAGAAATGGATTTACTATGTATTTTGCGATTCCAGCAAAAAAAGCTTCCCATGCTGCTCCACCATTTATTCCCAAATTTCCGACTAACATTCCTTCATGAATAGAATTAGCAAGTGGTGCAACAAATACTACGACAAGTATTAGCCATAGTATGAAGCTTACAATTAATTTATTTTTTATTTTCTTTATAGCCTTACCTATTTTTTCTCCTATATTCATATAATCACCTTTTCATTAGTAAATTTATATATAGCTTATCTTTCTTCTCCTTGATTATCTACTTTTACATCATTATCATCTACTGGTGAAGGCATTTCAGCTATTCTCTTCTTCTCTGCTACCTCTTCAGCTTCTTGTTGTTTTGTCGTTTTTGTAGAAACTACTTGCTTTACACCATCTTTAGTTATATGTTGAGGTTTTTGTCCATTCTTATCCATTTCTGTCGCATCTGATATTACAACAGCGTCTCCATTTACACCATGTTCATTTACTTTTTTACTTGGAACTACATCCATATGTGCTACATCTGGTGTTCCACATCTACTCAATTGTTCATCTGTTATATTCCCTCTTAATCCATCAACAATAACCACAGTAGCCTCTTCAGTTTGATAATTTTTTTCGCCGTTATCCATACATATCTCCTTTCGACATTAATCATAATTGTTTTCTTTTATCTCAAACACTATATAACTTTTTCCAGCTTTTAATTTACATTTACCTTTAACTTCATTTGTTTCTTTATCCAAGTATAAAGAAGGTTTTACTTCTTCAGTAGTATCTGGATCTATAATTGTCATTGGTCTTTTTAAATTTGGTGTATATGCAAACTCTCTAAATTCTGTTTCTTCTTCATTGTATATTGTTTTACAATTCATTGGTATTGGTTTATTAGAGATTTTTACTATATTAGTAGCAGTTTCTAAGTAACCAACATTTAATACAACCTTTTCTTTTCCAAAAGAAAATATTACAAGTTGGTTTCCTTCTTCATGTGGATCATAAATGAAAAATGTTTTTTTTACATTATTACCTACTAACTCTTTAGTATAATCGAGTCTTTCTATTGTAAACTTTGGATTATCTTTTAAAAATTCTTTTTCTGTTTTATTTACTTTATATATTACAGTATTGATATTTTTTGGTTCTGTAATACTAAAATGTTTTCCAAAACTTTCTCCCATTTTACACCCCTATCTTGTACACTTGTTAAACTCGTGTTTCTTCTTTCGTAGAACAGTTATTTTTTATTATACAACACAAAACCTAACATTGTCAATATATTTTACTCTTTATGTTAACTGTTTTCTTGGATTAAATCTGCTTATTTTCTGCATTTTTGTAAATAATTCTTCTTCTTCTTTAGATAAATCTTTAGGAATTACTATATTTGCCCTAACTATTAAGTCTCCTCTATCTCCATCTTTATTCTTATATCCCATATTTTTTATTATTATATCTTCTCCTGATTGTGTTCCTCTTGGAATATTTATAGTTACATCATCATCTATTCCTGTAACTGTTAAGTTAGTACTTAATGCTGCTTCCCATGGAGAAATATTTACACTAGTTTTTAAGTTTAACCCATCTAATTTGAATTTTGATGTATCATTTATTTGTATATTTATTATTAAATCGCCATTTTTTCCACCATTTTTTCCCTCTTTACCTTGACCCATAAGACGTATTTTTTCATTGTTCTGAATACCTTTAGGAATTTTTACATTAAAAGTCCTCACTCCACCATCTATATTTTTAAGGGAAATACTCTTTTCTTTTCCAAAAAAGGCATCTGTTATTGAGATTTCTATTTGAGTTTCAATATTTTCACCCTTTTGAGGAATTTTTATTTTTATTTTATCATCTTTTTGTATATCTTGCATTTCTTCTTGATTTCCAAAAAATATATTAAAAAAGTCCTTTGGCTTAGCATTCATATTTTTTTTACTAATTTCATAGCTTTTTTTCTTTCTGCCAATATAATAATTCCAACTTCTATCATATTTTCTTTTAGAAGAAGCTTTAGATAATATTTGATATGCTTCACTTATATCTTTAAACTTTTCTTCTGAAACTCTATCTTCTTTATTTACATCAGGATGATATTTTTTTGCGGAATCTCTATATGCAATTTTTATATCTTCTAAACTTACTTTATTAGTTTCTAATCCTAATATTTTGTAATAATCTTTAAATATCATTTAACATCCCCCGAACTCTTGCAAATTCATAAATAATTATATCATAGAATTAATGTTTTGAAAATGTTTTTAATATATTTTTTTATATAAAATAAAAATACTTTTAAAACCTTAATACAATTAAAATTTTAAAAGCATTTTATTTCTATTTAGTTAAATATTGATTTCTTAGTTCTATTGAATTTATGTGTATATATTCTTTTTTTTCTAGCACATATTCTATTGTTTTATTTAAAAAATATAATACAGCTTCATCTAAATTCTTTCTTGCTAATTTTCTTCCCTCTTCTATTCCATTCCAATTTCTATCTTCAGCAATTGAATCTGCAACGAAAATAATTTTAGCAAGATTATTCATACCTTTTTTTCCTGTTGTATGATATTCGATTGCATTTCCCATATCCTCAGTAAATCCTAATTTCTTGATACTTATATCTTTTCCAATTTTTCCATGTAATAGCTCAGGATTTATTCTTTCGATTTCATCTATTATAATGTTATTTTTTTCACAATATTGTATTTTTTCTTTAGTAGGTATTTCTTTTGCTAAATCATGTGCTATTCCTACCAAAGAAACAATTCTTTCATCTTCTCCATATAGTTTTGCAAGTTCTACTGCTTTATTTTTTACATCTACTGAATGATTATATCTTTCTTCTGTAAGTAATTCTTTTACAAACAATTCAACTTCAACAATATCTTTCATGTTTTCCTCATCTTTTTTATATTATTCTTTTAATTTAAAGTTCTTTACATTTGCTATTTCTATAAGTTTATCTATTAATTCTGAATATTTTATTCCTGCTTCTTCAAATAGTTTAGGATACATGCTTATATTTGTAAATCCTGGTAATGTATTTATTTCATTTAATATTATTTTATTTGTATTATTTTCAACAAAGAAGTCTACTCTTGACAAGCCTTTTCCATCAACAGCTTTGAAAGCTTTTATTGCAATTCTTTTTATTTCTTCTTGTATTGATTTGTCTAAATTCGCTGGTATAACTGTTTTTGATTCTTGATTTTGATATTTTGCTTCATAACTATAAAAAGTATCTGCTGCTAAAACTTCTCCTGTACAAGATGCAATTACTTCATCGTTTCCAAGTACTGCACACTCAAGTTCCCTACCAATAACGCCTTCTTCTATTATTATCTTATTATCATAATTACTAGCATATTCGATTCCTAAAGCTAATTCCTCTTCATTTGTAACTTTTCTTACACCTATTGATGAACCTGCATTTGAAGGTTTTACAAACATTGGAAATTTAAGTTTTTTATCTGCTGTTTTGCATATATTTTCTAATGTTTCTTCCTTTTCATTTGTTTTTTCATCAACATATATATATTTACCATCAACTTTTTTTATCCATATATATTTTGCTTGTTCAATACTAGCATTTTTTAATACTTCTTTTGTAAATACTTTATCCATACAAATAGCTGATGCTAGCACTCCACAACCTACATAAGGTTTTCTCATAATTTCAAATATTCCTTGTATACACCCATCTTCTCCATATATACCATGTAATACTGGAAAAGCAATGTCACAATCTTCTAATAAACACATTAAATTTTGAGATTTTTTCAAATCACTTTCTTTTAAAGTTTCTAATTCTTTAATGTCTCCAATATATTCAAAAGTATCTCCTTCTTTATTTATATATATTATTTTTATTTGGTATTTGTCTTTATTTATATTTTCTAAAATTGATTTACCAGATTTGATAGATACATCATGCTCTGATGACATACCTCCTATAATAACACCTACCCTGATTTTTCCTTTTATTTCATTATATATTTCACCAAATTTCATACTATTTGATGCTTTTAAAAACACTTTATCCTCTTTTTCCATTATACTTTTAAGTACATTAGAAGCTTTTTCATTACAATCACATATATATATTTTTTCTTTATCCATTCCCATATTTATAGCTTCTTTTGCAATGTACTCTGCCTCCTTCCCAACTGTTATTAATATATTAACTTTTTGCTCTGCAATTTCTCTACCTACTTTTGTATGCAATTCCATTGAGAATCTACCTAATTCTTTTATATCTCCAAGAACTGCTATTTTCCTTCCACCTTGCAGAGACATAAGATATTCTAATCCTGGTTTAATTGATTCATAGCTTGCATTATAGTAATCTTTTATTAAAGTTATATTATTTTCTATCCTTTCACAATCTAATCTATTTAAAGTCATTTCTGTATTTTCTAAAGCTTTTTTTGCACTTTCTATTGAAATTCCCAATTCTCTTCCTACTGCAATAGCAGATAATGCATTCATTACAAATGGTTCTCCTGGTTTAGAAGTATATAAAATATATTCTTTATTATTTTCCTTTATTTTAAATTTACTTTTATTTTCAAAATGTTCTACATCATATCCTTTTATATCTGAATTTGATTGAATTCCAAATGTTTTAGTTCTTATTTCAGTATTTTTGTTGTTCCATTTATTTAATAAATCATTATCATTATTTAATATAAGTATTCCATCCTTTTTCATTCCATCTAGTATTTCCATTTTTGCCTTTAAAATATTTTCTCTTGAACCAAGAATTCCTATATGAGCTGTTCCTATATTAGAAATAACTGCAATAGTAGGTTTAGCAATCTGTGTTAATTCACTAATTTCTCCAAAATGATTCATTCCCATTTCCACAACTAATATATCATGTTCTTTTAATTTAAGTATTGTCAATGGTAATCCTATACTATTATTAAAATTTCCTTGTGTTTTTAATACTTTATATTTTTGAGATAACACACTTGCAATAGCATCTTTTGTGCTTGTTTTTCCAACACTACCTGTTACTGCAATTACTGGTATATCATATAAATCTCTTTTATATTTTGCTAATTCTATTAAGGCTTTTTTTCCATCTTTAACTTTTATTAATGTTCTTTTTCCATCATTATAATTTTTCTTTTCTTCATCTGTTAGCATTAATTCGTCTACAATACATATTTTTGCTCCATTTTTAAAAGCAGTGTTACAATACGTATTTCCATTATTTAGTTCTCCTTTAATTGCTATAAAAGTATCTCCTTCTTTTAAATTTCTTGTATCTATTGATACATCAATGATTGTCTCATTTTCGTCTCCGAAAATAATCTCTCCTTCAATTTGTTTTAATACATCCTTAATTTTTATATCCTTCATAAAAATCACCTTATTTATTTTTATGATTTGCTATATATTAATATTCGCAAATTTCTTTAATCTTATCACTATTTTATTTTTTTGTAAAATGTTAAAAGGAGATGAATAATTCATCTCCTTTTAACTAGATTTTAAGTAGATTTTGAAAATCCTTTTTAGAATTTTCTAAACAATTTATATAAATTCATTGTTTACTCATTGTCATTTTCTTTTATTTCTTCAGTTTTAAAAGTTAATTTTTTATTAACATATATTATTGTCAAAATATATGATAAAGCTATTATAACTATTGCTGAAATTTTTCCAGCACCTGTTCCTACTGATACTAACATTTCTGCTTTACTTTTATTGTTACTTGAATTTGCATCTTGAAGTCCAGCAGCATTTTCTGTTGATTCTATACTTGCTTCACTAACTTTTAAACCTAGATTTGAATTTCCACTTATCCAATGTAATTTTATAATATATATCCTTGTTTCTCCTGGAACAATATTACTTGTTTGTAATCTTGCTTCATTATTTCTAACTTTCCAACCTGGATTTTCTTTTCCATACATTGCGAATCCACTTGCTATTTTTTCAAGTATGTTAGCTTTTCCTTCTATTTCTCCAATATTTTTTACTCTTATTGAATATTCTATTTCAAATTCTAATTTACTGTTTTTATTCTTACTTGTTTCAACTTTTATCATATCATCACCTGATACTTTCTTATAGTTGCCATTTACTTTTAATGATTTTACACTTTTACTTATACTCATATCAAATTTTGATTTTCTATAATAGTATATTACATTAACTTCTCCTACCATTACTCCTGTTGCATTTTTGGGTATTTCAACTAATTTCATATTTGGTATTTCTTTTGCTGATGTTATATATTCTTCACCTTCATATCCAGCTTGTATAACTTCATCTGCAATTTGTTTATTTGTTTCTTTTTCTATATATTTTACTGTTACTTTTGCTAGTCTTGAATAATAGAATTTTATTACTTTAGTATTTTCAACTTCGAATTTTCCTTGTAATTCTCCTTCTGATTCTATGAAGTCATAGTTCTCAAGAGTTTTAGGTTCTAATTTGAATTCTTGTTCTTCTATACCATCAATTGTTTCTGCACTTATAATATCTCCTGTATATTTATTTATACATTGTACAATTATTTGTGCTTTTCTTACATAATAGTAATTTACTTCTATTAATTCTGGTTTCATTTTTCCTGATTTATTTTCTGGATATTTATCTTTTACTAATTGATATCCTATAAATTCTTTTTCTTCTGTTGTATATTCGTCCCCTTCAAATCCTTCATGTTTTGTTTCTGACAATACTTTTCCACTTACTATATCAATATGTCTTTCAATTACACCTTCTGAAATACGGATATAATAGAATTTTACTAATATTTCTGTCTCATACATTCCATCATTATCTATTGTTACTTCCATTTCTCCTTCTGCATTTAGTGGTTTTTTAACTAATTTATATCCTTCAAATTCTTTTTGTTCAGCTACATAAGTATCTTTTTCATACCCTTTTATTACTACATCATCTATAATTTTTTCTTTGCTTATTGTGTCTATATATTGTACTCTTACGCTAGCTCTTCTCTTATAGTAGTATTTAACTTCAATAAGGTCAACTTGGAATCTTCCTTCTTTATTTGTAGGAGCTTTAGTTTCATCTAAATCATATCCTTCAAATTCTCTTTCTGATGTTACATAGCTGTCTCCTTCTTTTCCTTCATGTAGTTTTTCATATAACATTTCCCCTGTTATTTCATCAATGTGTTTTTCAACTACACCTTCAGAAATACGTGAATAATAATATCTTACTATTATTGCTTCTTTTCTCATTGTTACTATTCTATCTTCTGGTTCTTCCACTAATATATATCCTGGAATTTCTTTAGCTATTGTTTCATAAACGTCTCCTTCTAGCCCTTCTTTTTCTGTTGTCTTTATTACGCTATCTGTTTCTTTATCTATATATTGTACTATTACTTTTGTATTATATTTATAATAGTAAACTACTTCTATATTCTCTCTTGCCATATCTCCTGATGTGTTCTTTGAATCTCCTACATAAGTATAATGTTCTATCATCTTTCTATTTGTAGAATATTGTTTTCCTTCATATCCATCAATTACTTCCTTTGGTGCAATTTCTTCATCTGTTATTTTATCAACATATCTTACATTAACTTTTGATTTCTTAGCATAATAGTATTTTCTTTCTTGTTTTGATTCTTTATAAACGCCTGTTTTTTGTAATGGTTCTTCTAAAAGAATGTATCCTTCTATATCTTTCTTGTCTCCACTTACATCAAATGTATTTCCTACTTTTTCTTCTTTTATTACAGATTCTGCAATTTCTTTGTTTGTATTTTGGTCAATATATTTTACTTCTACTTGTCCATTTACATTTATTTGTGTTGTAACGTCTGCTTCATCCTCTGTTATATCATTTTGTGCTGGTAAATATAGTCCTATTTTAGCATTATTTATCATTGTGTCTTTTAATAAGTCTACATTTTTATATAGTACTGTTATTTCTTTACTTACATTAATCTTTTGAGGAACATTTTCTCCTGTTTTAAATGTATTTATTTCTCCTAAATCTATTTCCCAGTTTATACAATTATCTGCTCTTGTATATTTTCCTCCATCTAGTTTTGATGAAGATTCATCTATTTCATAAGGTAATCTATCTTCTAAGTATATTCCTGCCCTTCCAATATAATTGTTTATAATTGCTTCATAAGTTAATGTATAAGTTACTGTATCTTTTCTTGATGCAATTTCTTTACTACTTATCTTTGTTAAAGTTCCTTCTGTTACCTCTGCTACTTTTAATTCATAATATACTTTTATTACAGTTCCACTTTCTACTTCTGTTGGAACTTCTTCAGTATTTATCTTTTTAAATTCATATCCTGGATATTTATTTGTAACGTTTATAGTTTCTGGTTTTACTCTTATTGTATTTGGCTGTAATACTTGTACTACTTCTTCTTCAATAGTTGTATCTTCTTTTTGTCTCATTGCATCTTTATAGTATTCTACTGTATAATTTAATATTTTTGTATTATCTGGATCTACTACATAATATACTTCTATTACATTGTCTTCTTCTTCATTAGTTATTGTCATTGGATAGTTTACAGTTTTTTCTAGTTTATATCCAAATATGTTTTTATCTTCATATTCTTCTATTACTGTTCCATATTCTATTGTACCTGTTTCTGTATTTTCTTCATTGATATTTCCATCATAGTAATATTTTATCCTATATTCAAATGTATCTTTTACATAATATACTTTTATTATGTTTTCTTCTTCATTATCACTTAATACAAGTGGTAATTTTGATGTTTTTTCTAATTTATATCCTGTTCTATTTTTATCTTCATATTCAGTAATTTTATCTTCATAAGTTGCTTTCATAAATTCTGTTTCTTTATCATCTCTCATACCATCATAATAGTACTCTACTATATAATCGAAATCAGTTTTTATATAACGAACTTCTATTACATTATTTTCTTCTTGTTCTGTTATTTTAAGTGGTAAATTTGTTGTATCTAATTTATATCCTGCTTTTGCTTTTGATATATATGTTCTTACATTACTTCCATATACAGCTTCTGAAAATTCTGTAGCTTGATCATCTTTTACTCCATCATAGTAGTATTCTACTCTATATTCAAAATTATCTTTTACATAGTATATTTTCATTACGTTTTCTGTATCTACTTCTGAAATAGTTAGTGGTACTTTTGATGTTTTTTCTAATTTATATCCTGTTCTTTTCTTATTTGGATATCTGCTAACAACAGACCTATACCTTCCTTCACCTTTAACTGTTTCTTTATCATCTCTTTCACCATCATAATAGTATTCTACTGTATATCCATATATATCTTTAACATAATAAACTCTTATCACATTTTCTGCTTCATTATCTCCTATTATTAATGGAAGTGATTCTTTTCTGTCTAGTTTATATCCTGTTATATTTTTATCTTCGCATTCTTCAATTGATGTTCCATAAGGTGCTTCAAATACGTCTGTATTTGCATCGTTTATCTTTCCTTCATAATAATATTCTACTGTATATGTGTATTTTGTTAATTCATAATAGTAAATTACTTCTGTTATATCTCTTCCCATTTGTCCTTTAGCATTTTTTGTTGCTTCTACAAATGTATAATGAGTAATTTCTTTTTGCTCTGTGTTATAGTCTAGTCCTTGATATCCATCAATTGTTACATCTGTGCCTATTTCTTTTCCTGTTGATTTTTCAACATAAGTTACATGAACTTGTGTATTTTTAGCATAATAATATATTTTTTCTTGTTTTGCTTCTGTATATTTTCCTTTTTTATTTTCAGGTTCTTCTAATAATGTATATCCTTCTACATCTGTTCTATCTTTAGTTACATCATATTCTGTACCAACTTTTCCAACATTTATAGCTGATTCTCTAATTTCTTTATTTGTATATTTATCTAGGTATTTTACTTCTACTTGTCCATCTACATTTATTGGTGTTCCAACTTCTGCTTGTGTTTGTGTAATTTGGTTATCTGATGGTAAGAATAATGCTGCTTTTGCATTATTTATCATTATATCTTTTTCTAGTTCTATTCCTAAGAATTTTACTGTTATATTTTTTTCTACTTTTATACTTTTAGGAGCACTTGCACCTGCATCATTATATGTGTGAATATTTCCTAAATCAATATTCCATACAATTGTATTGTCTGCTGGTGAATAAGTACCACCATCTAATAATGCTGTTGATTCTTCTATTGGATATGGTAATCTATCTTCTAAATAAACTCCACCTTTTCCCATATAGTTTTCTATAATTAAATCATACGTTAATTTATATGATACTTTGTCATTTGATTTAGTTAAGCTATTTTCTTCTCCAACTTTTGAAACTTTTGTTAGTTCACTTTTTACAATTCCAAGATTATTTAATTCATAATATACCTTTATTATATCTCCATCATTTACTTCTATTGGTAATGTTCCTGAATTTACTTGTTTAAATGTATAACCAACATATTTATTAGTCATGTTTATTTTACTTGCATTTACAAACATTGTATCTGGTTGTAATACTTGTACTTCTATCTCTTCTACTTGTGTATCTATATCTTGTTTTACATCATCTTTATAATATTCTACTGTATAACTTAATTTCTTTGTTTGATTTTCATCTATAACATAACAAATTTTCATTACATTATTTACTGGTTCTTCTGTATTTTCTGTTGTTATAGTAAGCGGATATTTTATACGTGACTCTAGTCTATATCCTTTTTTAATATTATTTGCATGTTCTTTTATTTGTTCACCATATAGTTCACTTCCATAATCTGTTTTTGAATCATCTATAATTCCATCATAATAATATTCTATTTTATAATTATAAGTTTTTCTTTCATAATATACTCTTATTACATTCTTTTCTTTATCATCACTTATTCTTAATGGATAGTTTTGAATGTTTTTCATTTCATATCCTTTTCTATCTCCACTAGGATATGTATTTATTTCATCTTCAAATTTTGCTTGTAAATTCCTTACTGTTGCATTCTCGTCTATTTCATTATCATAATAATATTCTATTCTATAATTATAAATAATTTTTTCATAGTTTATTATTGCTATATTTCTTTCAGAATCTTCACTTATTGTTAAAGAGGTTGCACTAGATTTACTTAATTTATACCCTGGTTTTAGCTTTGGTTCAAAATTTGTTATTGTTGTTCCATATAAAGCTTGACCTGTAACAATTTGAGTTAAATTGTCATTTCCTTCATAAATATACTTAATTGTATAGTCAAAATTATCTCTTTCATAATATACATTTATTACATTATTTAAAGGCTCTTCTGAAACAATTATTGGTCCTGAATCATTTATATACTTATAACCTGTTTTGTTCTTAGGCTCATAAGATGAAATAAGTGCGCCAAATTTTGTTCTCTTGTTTACTGTTTCTCCTAAAATTCCATCATAATGATACTTTATTGAATATTGATAAGTATTTTTTGTATAATATACTTTTATTACATTTTTTGTTTCATCATCTGATATTGTTAATGGCAGACTATTATCTCCACTACTTGGAACTGCTATACTTGTATTATCATATCCTGTTATTGGCTTTGGTATAAAAGTATCAATTTTAACTCCAAAAGTAGATTCTTTTGTATCAATTACTGTCTCTTTATCCTCGTAATAGTATTCCACAGTATATTTGTATTTTGTTTTAGTATAATGATATGTAATTGTAATTGTCTCTGGTGTCATTTCATCTACATTATTTGTTGAAGTCTTTTTATTTGCATAAGTATAATGATCTATATCCTTTGGAGCAGTTTCAATACGTTTACCTTCATATCCTATTATAGTTTCAGAATCTAGAACCTCTTTTGTATCAGTATCTATATAATTTACAATTACCTTTGCATTTTTAGCATAAATATATTCTTTTGATTGTTCTTCTTCTGTAAATCTTCCTGTTTTTTCTAATGGCTCTTGAATACATGTATAACCATCTATACTTTTTTTCTTATTTGTTACATCAAAAGACCTTCCTACAAAACCAGTAATTGAATCATTGTTTAATATTGATCTTCCTGATTTCTTCTCTCTATATATTACTTGTACTGTTCCATAAATATTTATTGATGTATTAAGTCTTACAGAATTTGTTTGACCTGCAGTAGTTTCAGTTGATGAATTGTTAGGAGTAAGCATTAAACGCCCATTTGCTTGGAATGTTATAGAGCTTCCTGCTAATTTACTAATTTCTTTAAATTTTAATGAATACTCTTTAGTATGGCTTATAGTAATAACCCCTCCTCCTGATGAAGCATTTGTAGTATTTATTGATCCATAATTATATGTAGTTGTAATAGTATTACCATTACTATTATAAACACCATCAAAGCTAGAATTTGCTTCATCTAATGTTGTACCTGCTGGTAATGTAATTACCATTACTACTTTACCTGTTCCTACAAAATTACGAATTTGGGCACTATATTTTAGTCCAAAGTTTATTTCGTCATCTGATTTGCTTATACTTGTTGTACCTCCTGAAAGTTCAATATTTGCATTACTTATATCACCTTGGCCAGCTGCAAATGTGCTAGCTGATTCGCCCAAAGATTGTGCTTTTGAACTATCTGCCTTATTTCTTTTAGCCACAGCTATTTTATGATTGCCCTTGAATACATAAATTCCTGTTAATACCAATAATATTAGTGCGAATATTATTAATATGGCCAAAATTAATCCTTTCTTTTGTTTTTTGTTTTCCTGCATTTAAAAATCCTCCTCAATTTGAAAGTCAAGATTCTTTTATTAACTTTCTTAAAATTCTCAAAAATCAAATATTACTCTCAGAAATTACCCTGATAGCAATCTCAAGATAATAAATTTAATTTCTATATATTTATAATAAGAATTTTCTTTTATTAGTCAAACTAGTTTTTGTACTTCTTTCTATATTTTTTTGTTATAATTATTGTGTCTGTTGAAATTCGAAGTTTTTTTACTTTTATTTTATTTTTTTATTACTATTTCTTTTCGATTTTGGCATTTTTCTTCTTTTGCTTTAGGGATAAGTCTTTTGGTAAAACTTACTTATAAAAAGTTTATCCACAAACTCTCTTCATATATTGATGAAATTTTAATAATTTAGTGTTTCTATATATATTCTTACTATATTTTTTACTAATATTGGTACATTTCCTTATTTCCGCTACATTTTAGGCAATAAAAACATAAAAAAGAATGCTTCATAAAAATTATGAAAACATTCTTTATAAATATATTATTCTTTACATTGTTAATACTCCACCTTCTGTTTCTATAATTACTAATATTTCTTCTTCTTCTCCTGTTTCTGCATTTATATAGACTAGAAATTCTGTTTCATCGACCTTTCCTTTAAACTCATAGCACAAAATTTCACTTTTCCATTCAGTTGGTATTATTGCTAAACCTTCACTTTGAATATTAAGTTTTTTATTTAAGTTCTTTTTAGCTTCTTCTTTATTTATCTTTGCTTTGATGTCTTTTCTTTGATAATGACAATTTATATATCCCTTACTTTCTATTCCTAATATTTCTCCATCATATAAAGACATTTTTACCTTTATTAAATCTGGATATACTACTACATTATTTTGATTATAAGCATAATTAACTGTAATTGTATTATCATCTAATTGATAATATGTTTCTTTCATATTATCAAAACCTATTTTAGCTAAAAATTCTTTTCCTATTCTATCTGCATCTTCCTTTTCTATTCTACTTTGAGATATCTTTTTTGGATAACTCATTAATAGAACTTTTCCAGCCTTTTTAGTTATTGATATACTAGCTTGTACATTTGTATCATACATCTCTACACTAAATTTATATACTGGAATATTTGCATCCTTAACTTCTTCTAAATAATTAATTTTCTTTATTTTACTTTTAGCAAATACTTCTTTTACTTTCTTTTCTGCTTCTTCTTTTGAAATTTCATCTCCACTTAATCCTTTTTTTTCTCTTTTTTCAATATGCTCTGAAAATGCTCCATCATAAATTAGTCCAGAATACTCACTGAAGTTTTTATCAATATCAACTAATGTACTTAATGATATATTATCAACCTCCTGAATATAATCATCATCTATATTTGTTTTTGTTATATCCTTCCATGAAATAACTTCATTAGAAATATCATCTTCCATTTGAGATAGGCTATTTTTTAAATCTATTGAATATTCATGTAACATTTTAATATTATCTAAATCTTCTTGTGTTAATTCTGTATGATTAATAGCCTTTTTTGAAAGTGAATAACTATATTCACTTAATTGATTTAAAAATTTAGCTGTCTTTGTAAGTTCCTTTGTAGATAATGGCACTTGTGATAAGTATGCAACTGCTAAATCAGAATCCCTATATATTTCTGTTAAAGTTTCTATTCCATTCTTGTTACTAGAAGATATAGTCGCCTTTGCTAATAAATTTTCTATATTTTGAACATAATACACTAATTCACTAAATGCTAAATTATAATTATTTTCTCTATAGGTTTGATTAGATTTTTCTTTATCATAAGCATATTTAACTATGCATACCATAATAATTAATAATATCAGTATAATTCCAATAAAAATCCTATTTCTTTGCGTATTTTTATTTTCCTTTTTAATCTTTTCTTTCATAATTTATCCCATCCTTTTATTCTATTTTTAGTTTTATTTTTAAAATTATTCATTATTTTTATAAATTTATGCTATAATGAATATGTATTTTTTAAGAAAGGATTTACTATGAAAAAAATATTAATTTTTTATGGTGCTTATGGAGGCGGTCATTTATCTGCAGCAAAAGCGATTAAAGAGTATTTAGATACTAATTATAATGAACAATGTGAAACTATGATGATTGATTGTATAGAGTATATAAATAAATACTTAAATAAAATATCAACTACTGCATATAAAGAAATGGCAAAAAAGGCACCATGGATTTGGAAAAGAATATATACAAACTCTTCTAGTGGCACATTATCAAAAATAACTACAAGTGCAAATCATATAATGTCAAAAAAATTAGATATTATTCTGCAAGAATATAAACCAGATTTAATTATAAGTACTCATCCTTTTTCAAACCAAATGTGTACTAATTTAAAAAAGCAATCTAAAATTAATTGTAAAATTGCAACAGTACTTACAGACTTTGAACCTCATTCACAATGGACTGTTGATTCTGATTATATTGATTATTATTTTGTTTCTAATCAAGAACTTAAAAAATCACTATATAATAAATATAGTGTACCTGAATGTAAAATATTTGTAACTGGCATACCTATATCAAATAAATTTAAACAAAAATTTAATAAAGATGATATTTATAATGAATTTGATTTAGATTCAAATAAAGACGTTATATTATTTTTTGCAGGTGGAGAATTTGGTCTTGGAAGAAAAAGGACTCACATGATTTTCAGAGCATTAATAAGACTTTTCAAAAACACTCAAGTTGTTGCAATATCTGGAAGAAATAAAAGAATGTTTAATAAATTTAAAAGTCTTATTGAATTCTATAATGTACAAGATAGAATAAAATTATACGAATTTACTACAAAAGTTCCTGAATTAATGAGTATTTCAAAATTAGTTATAACAAAACCTGGAGGATTAACTACTAGCGAAAGTTTAGTATCTCATCTTCCAATATTAATTATTAATCCAATTCCTGGTCAAGAGGAAGAAAATGCTGAATTTTTAGAAAGAAATAATTTAGCTTTTTGGATTAAGAAAAATGATAATGGTGCAAGAATATTAAAAGATATATATAGACATCCTGAAAAATTAGAAAAAATTAAACAAAATATATCTGAATTTGCTAAGCCAAATTCAACAGAAGATATTTGCACTATATTAATGTCAAATATTTAAAATTATAAAAAATGGAGTTTTTATGGAAAAAATATTAAATTTATATAAAAAATATGAAGAGATTATCAATTATTTAATATTTGGTGTTCTTACTACTTTAGTTAGTATATTATCTTATGCATTATTTTCTCAAATTTTTAAAATTAATTATCATATTTCTACAGTAATTGCTTGGATTATATCTGTTTCATTTGCATTTATTACAAATAAAATATTTGTTTTTAAATCAACTAAACAATCTTTTAAGGCATCTATATTAGAGTGTGTTAGATTTTTTGCATCAAGATTATTTACACTAGCCATAGATTTAATATTAAAAACGTTCTTTGTAGAATTCTTACATATTAATGATATGATAGCAACAATTATAAATCAATTTATTATTATTGTTTTAAATTATATCCTTAGCAAATTACTTGTTTTCAAAAAATAATTCCTTAATAAAAAGTTATCCACATAATATTCAATTATAGTGGATAACTTTTTTATATTTCTCTTCTTCCTTCCATTGCTTTCATTAAAGTAATTTCATCTGTGTATTCTAAATCTCCTCCAACAGGAATTCCATGTGCAATTCTTGTTACTTTAATATTTAATGGTTTTATTAATTTTGATAAATATATTGAAGTTGCTTCTCCTTCAACTCTAGGATTAGTTGCTATTATTATTTCTTTTATGTCATTATCTCTTATTCTATTCAACAATTCTTTAATTTTTATATCTTCTGGTCCTACTCCATTCATTGGAGATATTGTACCATGTAAAACATGATATACTCCTTTAAATTCATTTGTTCTCTCCATTGCTAAAATATCTCTTACATCTTCAACTACACATATTGTACTTGTATCTCTTTTGGTATTAGTACAAATTGGACATGGGTCTGTATCAGATATATTGAAACATGTTGAACAATATTTTAATTTTTTCTTTGCATCTAATATTGAATTTATAAAATCATCTGTTTCTTCTTTATTTAGGTCTAATATATGAAAAGCTAATCTAATTGCAGTTTTATGTCCAATACTTGGTAATTTTTCAAAACTCTCTATTAGCTTCTCTATTGACGGTGAATAACTTAACATATATTTTTCTCCTCTTTTACATTAATCCTGGTATATTAAATTTTCCCATACTATCTGCTACTGCATCATCTGCCTTTTTCATTGCTCCATTAATACAAGTCATTATTAAATCTTGTAGAGTTTCAATATCTTCTGGGTCTACTACATCTTTTTGTATTTTTATTTCTTTAATAACTTTTTCTCCTGTTATTTTTACTGAAACAGCTCCTCCTCCAACGCTATTTTCAAATTCTTTTACTGCTATTTCTTCTTGTGATTTTTCCATATCTGCCTGCATCTTCTTAGCTTCTTTCATTAATTTATTTATATTCATTCCACCGAAATTTCCCATTCCTCCAGGGAATCCACCTCTTTTTGACATTTTAAATATCCTCCTTTTAATTTATTCATCTATAATATTTATTGGCATATCAAGGTCTTCAATACCTACTGATTGCTCATTTTCTGGAATAATACTTTTTTCATCACATACCTTAATAAACATTTCATTTCCTGTTACTTCTAAAATTGCTTTTGTTATTTCCCTTTCATTTTCTGGTTGTTCAACAATTTTTTTTCCAAATGCTGATAAACCAGATATTCCTAACTGCATGTCATTTATTTGAAATACTTTTGCATTCATAAGATTTGTAAATAATGTTATTTTTCCTTTTTCTTTTAGATTATTTACAACTTCCTTCCAGTATTCTATATTTTTTATGTCTTTTTTGATAACAATATCTTTCTTTTTTTCTTGAACTATTTTCTTTTCTTCTTGTATATTATTAATAGAATTTTCTTTCTTTTTTATATTTATATTTCCACTATTTATTTTCTTTTCTAGTTTATCTAATCTATCTATAAAATCTTTTTCAATTTTATTTCTTTTTAAAGATATTACTCTAAGAATACCTGCTTCAAACATTATATTCTTTTGAGTAGACCATTTTATATCATTTTCTAATTCTGATAATTTAGAAATTATATCAAATAACTCCTCTTTTTCAGCTTTTTCTGATATACTTTTTATTTTATTAAAATCCTCTTCATTATATAAACTTAATTTTCCATTTACTTTATATACAAGTATATCTTTTAAGTATTTTATAATTTCCCAAATAAAATTATATAAATCTTTTCCATCACTGATGACTTCTTCTGCCACAACTAATGCTTTTTCTTCATCACATTGTATTATACTTTCTGTTATTCTATGAATATATTCTATTTTTGGAATTCCTACTAAATCTTTTATTTTACTATCAACAATTTCTTTATCTCCATCTTGAACACATCTTTCTAATATGCTTATAGCATCTCTCATTCCGCCTTCTGCAAGGACTGCTATTATTTTCAATGCTTCTTCTGTTATAGTAATATTTGATTCTTTGCATATAGTTTCTAATCTTTTTATAATATCTTTCTCTTGTATTCTCTTAAAATCAAATCTTTGGCATCTTGATAATATAGTTGGTGGTAATTTTTGTGGTTCTGTTGTCGCTAATATAAACTTTACATGTTCTGGTGGTTCTTCTAAAGTTTTAAGTAGTGCATTAAATGCTCCAGTTGATAACATGTGGACTTCATCTATTATATATACTCTATATTTTGCTTTAGTTGGTAAAAAGTTAACTTCTTCTCTTATGCTTCTTATATCTTCAACACTATTGTTTGATGCTGCATCCATTTCTACAACATCTGTTAATGAACCATTTAAAATTTCTTTGCATATATCACATTCATTACAAGGTTCTCCATCTTTTGGATTTAAACAATTTACTGCTCTAGCTAATATTTTTGCTGCTGTTGTCTTTCCTGTTCCCCTTCCTCCATTAAATAGATACGCATGTCCTACTCTTTCAGACATTATTTGATTTTTTAAAGTTTTAGTTATATGTTCTTGTCCCGCAAATTCTTCAAATTTTAGTGGTCTAAATTTTCTATATAATGCTGTATATGCCAATTTCTCCACCTCTTTCACATATAAAATAAATGATAGCTTCTCTATGGAAAGCATGAATCACATAAATACACTACTTATCGCTGCTTTCTTCCGAATCTGACGAGGTTCATAGCTTTTTATTGAACATACTCTCCACACAAAAGCTATCATTTATAACAAGAAGATTATATAATGATATAACTTTTTTATCAATAGTATTTTGTTCTTTTTCTTTTAAAATTTATTCTCTTTTAAAAATAATGTCCGAAAATTCGTTTATTACCTTCGTTTTCACTCCTGAATTTTCGAATTTATCAGTAGGTAGCTCATATTTCAAATTTGTTTTATATCTTATTCCTTCATTTGTTTCTATTATTAAATCCATAGAAACAGTAAATTTTAAATCTTCTTCATTTATATTTGCTTTTTTTAATAAACTTCCATCATATATTATTTTTTTATCTTTTGTAGATTTATATGTGCCAATATTTTTATTGTATATTCTTAATGCAACCATTCCACCATTTTCACATATTTCATGATTTTCCAAACTATCAATAGAACTTGCAATGTATTCTATATTTTCGTTTCTATAATCTTTTGTACTGTTATCATATATGTTTTTAAGTGAATTTCCTGTTGGGAGTAGAACTTCTATATTATCTTTTCTTTTATAATTTTTTACTTCTATGTTCTCTATATTAACTCTTTGAATTTTTTCATTTTTATTTTTTTCCTTATCGCTTTCTATATATAAATATATATCATTTGCTTGTGATAACTCTAAATCCCATAAATTATTACTATCTACATTTAATGAATTTATAGAACTTTTAATTATTACTTCTTTTAATTTATATGGCATATCTTTTTCGCCTTCTACTTGATATTTAATTATAAAGAATATTGAAATTAAAATTATACAAGAAATGCAAAATATAAAAGTATATTTCTTTATAATTCTTTTTTTATTTATTTCCATATTTTCTCCTACTTTTTTGTTTTTCTTAATTCATTGAAAAAATCTTTTAATATTTTACTACATTCCTCTTTTAACACATTATTTTCACATTCTACATGATGATTAAACCTATAATCATCAAACATATTCAAAATAGAACCGGCAGCTCCTGTTTTTTCATCTGTTGCACCAATATATATTTTTTTTATTCTTGCATTTATTATAGCTCCTGCACACATTGGGCATGGTTCTAAAGTTGTATACATTTCACATCCATTAAGCCTCCATGCTTCTAACTTTTTACTTGCTTTCTGTATAGCAATTAATTCTGCATGTTTTGTAGTATCATGTTTACTTTCTTTTAAATTATATGCCTTTGCTATGATTTCTCCATCTTTTACAATTATTGCTCCTATTGGAACCTCATCTTTTTTTAGTGCTTTCTTAGCTTCTATTAATGCTTTATTCATATAATATTCTTTATCAAACATTATGTTTCTCCATATATTTATATTTTAATACATAAATTTATTTTATATTTTAACATTTATATATCTTTTTGTAAAATTAATTTTAATATATAATATTAATAGCTTTTGTGTGGAAATTATTGAAATTATCAGATAGGTTGATTTCTCTTAAAAATATAAAAGTTAATTCAAAAAAGTAAAAAACGATGAATCTTAAATTAATTCATCGTTCTTGGTGCACCTAACAGGAATCGAACCTGTGACCTCTCCCTTAGGAGGGGAGCGCTCTATCCTACTGAGCTATAGATGCATATAAATAGGGCTTTCGCCCTTTTTATTTTATGAATTTAATTTTTCTATTAATTCTTCTACATTTATTCCGTGTACATCACATGCTTCTTCTAATGTCTCTGCTTGAGAAGCTGGGCATCCTAGGCAGTGCATTCCTGCATCTAGTAATATATCAGCTTTTTCTGGATTTTTTTCTAATAAATCACCTATTGTAGTAGTTTTTTCTATCATAATTTTCCCTCCTTTAGAGTTTTCATGTAGATGATTTTAACATATTTTTTAACAAAAGTATAGACAAACATTAAAAAATGTTGTATTATCCTAAAACTATAGGAGGTAATATTTATTGAAATTTTTAATCATTACCTTTTTTATTATATTTTTTGTCAATATTTATATAATTTTTTCTTTTTTTTATTCACTATTTAACTCATTTTTATTTTTTAATAAGCAAGGTTCAAAATTAAATAAAAAATTATTATATTAGGAGGCATTTTGAATAATTTTATCAAAAAACTATCATTAATATTATTTCTCTTTGTTTTAATAAATCTTATTATATTCATATTGTTCAAACCAATATTTTATTCTAATCATATATTAATAACTTTTTGTATAAATCCTTTTAATATATGTGAAAAATATCCACATTTTTGGAATAATTTTAAAAAAGTCTTTATAATTTCTAATATTATTTCTTCAATAATAATTTCTAACTTTTTATCTTTAAAAATTTTAGCTTTATTCAAAAAAACTAACTCAAATAATATAATAATACCATCAAAATTAAATAAAACTAATGATTCTTTATCATTACTAGTTGGTTTAGATAATAATAACAATAAAGTTTATATTCCTGAAAAAGGCTTATTTCAAAACATTCTTGTAACAGGGACTATTGGAAGTGGAAAAACAAGTTCACTACTTTATCCATTAACAGAACAACTTATTTCCTTTAAATCGGAAAATTATGATGAAAAAATATCTATGCTTATTTTAGATGTAAAAGGAAATTATTATAAACAGGTTATAGAATATTGCAGAAAATATAACAGATCAGATGACTTAATAATAGTAGAATTAAATAGTTCTATAAAATATAATCCTTTAGATAAACCTCATTTAAAACCCCATGTACTAGCAAATAGACTAATTACTATTCTCTCTTTATTTTCTAATAATAATTCAGATTCATATTGGTTAGATAAATCAGAACAAATAATAAGTGAATGTATTAAATTATGCAGATTATATAATGATAACTATGTTACATTTGAAGAAATCCATAAAATTATTATGTATCCACAATATTATAAAGAAAAAATATTACTTCTTAAAGATAAATTCTTAAACAAAAAATTATCTAATAATGATATCTGCTCTTTATCTTCTATTATTGACTTTTTTGAAAATGAATTTCTTATGCTAGATTCTAAAGTATTATCTATTTTAAAATCTGAAATATCTAGAATTACTAACATTTTTATATCTGATAAAGATATAAAAAATACTTTTTGTCCACAAAAGGAAAATATCACATTTAAAGGTTTTAAAGAAACATTATCTACAGGAAAAATAGTTGTTCTTAATATGAACATATCTGAATATTCTTCATTATCAAAAATTATTTCAGCATATTTAAAATTAGATTTTCAAAGTGAAGTTCTATCTAGATTATCCACCTCATCTTTTAAAGATTTAAGGACTTCTTGTTTTATTAGTGATGAATACCAAGAATATATAACTTTATCTGATGCAAACTTTTATGCACAATCAAGAGAAGCTAAATGTATTAACATTGTTGCAACTCAAAGCTATTCTTCTTTACTAAATACATTAAATAATGAATATAATGCAAAAGTTATTATACAAAACTTAATAAATAAATTTTGGTTTAGAACAGATGATATTTTTACAATAGAAGAAGCACAAAAACAAATTGGAAAGTCTGAAAAAACTTTTACCTCAAATACAATTTCTGAAAATGCTAAACAAACCTCTTATAACTATTTTACTAATTCTTTTATATCTATGGATTCTAATATATCTGAAAGTATAAATACTTACAAACAACTTGATTTAACTTATGATACAAAGTTCTTTACTCAAGATTTAAAAACATTTTCTTGTCTTTCATTTATATCCACAGGTAATAAAATATTTACCCCTCAAGAAATAAAGACAATTCCATACTTCAAACAAATTTAATTATTCTATTATTTTAGAAAGGATTTTTTATGAAATTTAAAAATATTATTTTCTTTTTTTATTTATTTTTTTTCTTTTTATTTCTTATACCATCATCTTCTTACTGTGCATATCCTAAATTAATAAGTACATTAAATAATGCTTTTACAAAAATAGAAGGTTGGATTATAAACATATCCACACCTGTAGCTGCTGTTGCTATTGGAAGTGGATTATTAATGAAAAAGTTTAGTTTTGGTGATGAGGAAAAAATTAGAACAGGAAAAAGGTTAATTAGTGGATCTATATTTTCTTATGCTTTCATATTATGTTTAGATTTAATATTATCCACAATTAATGCTTTACTAGGATAAATTATGGATGCTTCCACAATAATAGAAAGTATTAATTCCTCTATAAATAGTTTATATTCCAGTCTAATCCATTCTTTTTCTTCAGATACATTTGAAATTTTAGATAATATTACTTTTATAAATTCAGATATTATTAATAATAAATATTTTAAAAACTTCTTGGATTACAAATCTCAAAGTATATTATATATTGTTAATTCTTTATTAATTGCTTTTTTAATTTATTATGCAATATCTTTCCTATTTTCACATTTTTTTGGTAATTCTGTTGAAAATCCACTTCAATTTTTAATTAAATTTACTATATGTGCAATATGTATTAATTTCTCATATTTTATTTGCGAACAAATAATAAATATTTTTGAAATTATTACTAATTTAATAAGAGAATATGCTTTTTCTATATTTTCAATTGATGTCTCTTTTTCTTACTTAGCTAAACAATTAGATAAATTATACATTAAAGAAATAGCTGCAAGCTCAGCTTTTATGTTTTCCTTTGATGGAATACTTCAATTGTTTATAACTTTTGGATTTTTTAATTTATTATTTACTTATTCATATAGATATATTTTAATAAAGCTACTAATATTATTATCCCCATTTTTTATATTATCTTTTTGCTTAAACTCTACTAAATGGTTATTCAAAATGTGGCTTAAAAACTTTATTTCTATGCTTAGTATTCAAATTATTGTTTCATTATTATTAACTATAATAATTTCATTAAAATATTCATTTGATGATTCTACAATTAAAATTTTATATATTGGAGCTTTATATTCATTAATGAAAGTTTCATCATTAGTAAAAGACTTTTTCAGTGGATTTACAACAGATATAACCACAAATATATCTTCTATAAAAAATATTTTAAGTTAAGGAGTGATTAACATTTTTATTTTTCCAAAAAATTATAATTTTTCATATAAATTTTTAGGAATAATAGATTATTCTACAATTTTAATAAATATATTATATGGATTATTAATAATATTTTTTATTGGATTATTAATAAACAAAATTTATTTAAAAATATGCTTATTTATAATATTTTTCTTACCTTTTTTCTTATTTACAATATTAAGAACTAACAAAGAAAATATTTTTATCATATTATTTTTTTTATTAAAGTTCTATTTATCACCTAAAATTCATTTATATAAAAAAATCTCTATATAATCTTATATTTTCTTACTATTTTAATTATTGTAAATATTCAATTATGGTGATATAATCTTACAAAATTCATTATTAATTA
>JAAWJE010000063.1 GCA_022796725.1 Clostridia bacterium
ACTGTTTCTAATTTTCTTTTTTCATATAAATTCATTATCTTTTCTATTCCTTTTGGAATATCTGTATATTTTATTTTTTTATCTAAAAAGCTGTCTACTAAAACTTCATTAGCTGCATTTAATATTACTTGATAACAATCTCCTTTTTCAATTGCTTTATATGCTAACTCTAAACATTTGAATTTATTTAAGTTTGGTTTTTCAAATTTTAAATCTGATACTTCAAATAAGTCTAATTTTTCTATATTATTTGATAGTCTATCTGGATAGTTTAAAGCATACGCTATTGGTATTTGCATAGATTTTGGTCCTATATTAGCCATAATAGTTCCATCTTTAAATTGAACCATTGAATGTACTAAGCTTTTTCTATGTACTACAACTTCAATTTGATTAGGATTAACATCAAATAACCATTTTGCTTCTATAACCTCAAATCCTTTATTCATCATTGTTGAAGAATCGATTGTAACCTTTTTTCCCATATTCCAAGTTGGGTGATTTAGAGCTTCTTCTACTGTAATTTTATCTGTTATTTCTTTATCAAAGAATGGCCCTCCTGAGGCTGTTAGTAGTATCTTATCAATTGGATTACTCTCTTCTCCATTTAGACATTGCATAATAGCACTATGTTCACTATCAACAGTAAGTAACTTAGCTCCATTTTCTTTTGCAGTTTTCATTATGATTTCTCCACCTGCTACTAGAACTTCTTTATTAGCTAATGCTACTGTCTTTCCATTTTTTATCATATTATAAGTTGGTTTTAATCCTGCTATTCCAACTAATGCTGAAACTGAAATATCAAAATCTACTAATTGTGATATTTCTTCCATTCCTTCTTCTCCATAATATATATTAATATCATTATATAGCTTTCTTAATTTATCTGCATTTTCTTTTTTAGTAATATAAACATTTTTAGGATGGAATTCTTCTATCTGTTCTATTAATTTTTCTATATTTTTTCCTGCAACTAATGTTATTACTTTAAATAAATTCTTATTTTCTCTTACTACATTTAATGTATTTTCTCCAATTGAACCAGTTGAACCAAAAATCGCTATATTTTTCATGGCTTTCACTCTCCTTTTATACTAATTATATGTTTTTTGTCATACTATCATAAATGTAAAGAAAAAGAAAGTAATTCTATTTTAAAAAACTTTCTTTTCCTCTATATATTTTTATTTGAATTATTACTTAAATCTTTTGGGTTATCATTATAAGTATCTAGAAAATGATGTATATTATCTTGTTTTTTGTATGAGATGATTGTATCTAAATTTACATTTTGGACACTACTAAAAATATTTACATCTATATTTTCATAATCTTTTTTAAGTTCTTTTATTAGTGATTTCATTTTTTCTCTTTTTGATGTATCATTTTTATTATTATTTTTTTCATACTCTTCTGTAAATCTACAAGCACATTGTATAAATTCTAAGTTATTTTTATCCCTCCAGCTTATAATGTCTTCTTCTCTTACAAAGTACAATGGTCTTATAAGCTCCATTCCGAGGATGTGAAGTACTGCATACTTTTGGCATCATTGTTTGTATCTGAGCTCCATAAAACATTCCCATTAAAATCGTTTCTATAACATCATCAAAATGATGTCCTAAAGCTATTTTATTGCAATTAAGTTTTTTTGCTTCTTCATATAAATATCCTCTTCTCATTCTAGCACATAAATAACATGGACTATCTTCTATATTTACAACTCTATCAAAAATATCTGTTTCAAATATATGTATTGGGATATTTAATATTTGTGCATTATTTATGATTTTTTCTTTGTTTATTTCATTGTATCCAGGATTCATTACAATAAATTCTAATTCAAATTTCATTTTTTTATGTTTTGTAAGCTCTTGCATACATTTAGCAAGAAGCATTGAATCTTTACCACCAGAAATACAGACAGCAATTCTATCACCATTTTTTATCATTTCATATTCTGATATTCCCTTTATAAATCTTTTCCATATTTCTTTTCTATAACTGGTTCTAATACTTTTTTCTATCTCTTCATATCTTTCCAATTTATTTGTGCCCTTTCATTCTTTTCATATATATTATCATAAATATATATTTTTTTCTATCTTTATTATTTCAAATACTATAATAAGGTTTAAAAATAAAACAGTACATTTCTATCCGAAATATACTGAGAAAATCTTACAAATTCATAAAATCCTCTAAACTTTGTTTAACTCTTTCACTTGCCATCTGATGTAATAATTCCTGATGTGAAAAAGAATGCAGTATACTACCTAATATAGTCATATCATATAAATCAGGTGTCTCTGTTTCTATCTTTTTAAATATTAAATCACATCTTTATTACAAATAATATAATTTAATAAAACTTTGTATGTTTATTTCATCAAATCTTTTACTACTTCTCCTGCAATTATTAATCCTGCAACTGATGGTACAAAAGATATACTTCCTGGAACTTGCTTTTTTGTATGCTCATTTTCTTCAATTTCTTTTTCTATTTTTATTGGTTCTTCTTTTGAATAAAGTACTTTTAGCTCATTTATATCTCTTTTTCTTAGTTCTTTTCTCATAACTTTAGCTAGAGGACATACACTAGTTTTATAAATATCTGCTACTTCAAATTTAGTAGGATCTAATTTATTTCCTGTGCCCATACTAGATATAATTTTAATATTTAGCTTTTTAGCTCTTACAATTAGTTCTATTTTTGAGCTTACTGTATCTATTGCATCTACAATATAATCTACTGACTTATCAATTATTTCTTCTCTAGTATCAGGCATAAAAAACTCTTGATATATTTCAATATTTGCTTTTGGATTTATTGCTAAAATTCTTTCTTTCGCAACTTCTACTTTTGGTCTTCCTATTGTTTTAGTAGTTGCAATTAATTGTCTATTTAGATTAGATTCAGAAATTGTATCATTATCTACAAGTATAAATGATCCAATTCCTGCTCTTGCTAATCCTTCTAATACAAAACTTCCAACTCCTCCAATTCCAAATATAGCAACCTTGGAGTTTTTTAAAATATCTACTTTTTCTTTTCCTAATAATAATTCTGTTCTTGAAAACATATCTGACATTATATTTTCCCTCTATAATTTATTTTATATTAACTACTTCAAAACCTTCTTCTTTAATAGCTTCTTTTATTTTATCATCACTTAACTCTTTGCTACAAGTAATTTTAGCATTTTTATTTTCTAAGCTTACCTCTACACTTTCTACTCCATCTAAAGCTCCTAATACTTTTTCAACACTCATTTTGCAGTGATTGCATGACATTCCTTCAATTTCTATTACTTTTACACCTTCCATATTCTCATTTTCCTCCTTAATATTTTTATTATAATTATTATTGTCATTTTTTATCTTGTAATTCACTTTAAATTTTCTAAGTCTTAAAGCATTTGTTACAACACATACTGAACTAAAGCTCATAGCAGCAGCTCCTATCATAGGATTTAGTCTTAATCCAAAACTTAAATAGAAAGCTCCAAATGCAACTGGTATTCCTAAACAATTATAGAAAAATGCCCAGAACAAGTTCATTTTTATATTATTTATAGTTTTTTTACTTAAAAGTATAGCTGTACTTACATCTAACAGATTATCTTTCATAAGAACTATATCTGCTGCTTCTATTGCAATGTCAGTTCCATTTCCTATAGCTAAGCCCACATCTGCTTTTGCTAGTGCTGGACTGTCATTTATACCATCTCCTACAAAAGCAACTACTTTTCCTTTTTCTTGGTATTTTGAAACAACACTTTCTTTATCTTGTGGTAGTACTTCTGAAACAACATTTTCAATTCCAGCTTCTTTTGCTATTGCTTCTGCTACTTTTTTATTGTCTCCTGTAATCATTATAACTTCTATATTATCCTTTTTAAGTTCTTCTACTGCTCTCTTACTTGTTTCCTTTATAATATCTGACACTGCTATAATACCAATTACCTTTTCTTTATTTGAAAAGAATAATACTGTTTTTCCTTTGTTTGATAAAGCTTTGTATCTATCATAAACATCTTTTATATCAATATTATTTTCAGTCATAAAAGCATAATTTCCGCCTAAATAGATTTCTCCATCTATTTTTCCTTTTACTCCTCTACCAGAAATATTTTCAAATTCATCTACATTTTTTAAGTTTACATTTTCTTTTTCTACTTTTTTGTTTATAGCCTCTGCCAAAGGATGTCCAGACAACTTTTCTAAACTTCCTGCTATTTCTAACAATTCATTTTCCTTTATTATACTTAATATATCTGTAACTACTGGCTTTCCCTCTGTAACTGTTCCTGTTTTATCAAGCATGACAGTATTTACTAAATGTAATCTTTCTAAACTTTCTGCTGATTTAATTAATATTCCATTTTCTGCACCTTTTCCTGTTGCAACCATTATTGCTACTGGTGTTGCAAGTCCAAGTGCACAAGGGCATGATATAACAAGTACTGATATTGCTGATGTAAGTGCAAATTCAAAGTTCTGTCCTTGTATAATCCAAAATATAAATGCTAATATTGAAATTAAAATAACTGTTGGTACAAATACTGCACTTACTTTATCTGCAAGTTTAGAAATTGGAGCTTTAGAATTACTAGCTTCTTCTACTAAGTTAATTATTTGTGAAAGAGTTGTGTCTCCTAAAACTTTTAGAGCTTTTACTTTTAAATGTCCATTTTGATTTATTGTTCCTGATATTACATTATCATTTATAGTTTTATATACTGGTATACTTTCTCCTGTAATTGCTGATTCATCTAAATTTGAACTACCGCTTATTATAACTCCATCTACTGGTATGCTTGTTCCTGGTTTAATAATTACTATATCATTTACATTTATTTTATCTGTTTCTATCTCTATTTCTTTTCCGATCTTTTTCAATTATTGCTGTCTTCGGTGCTAAATTTATTAACTTACTTATAGCATCACTTGTTTTGCCTTTTGATTTAGTTTCTAAGTATTTTCCAAGTGTTATTAATGTAAGTATCATTCCTGCTGATTCAAAGTATAAGTCCATAGAATATTTATCTACTAATTTTAAATCATTTATATTAAATCCATATATAATCATTCCTATTGCAAATAAACCATATAATGTTGCTGCACCAGAACCAAGGGCAATTAATGAATCCATATTAGGACTTCCTTTAAATAATCTCTTAAATCCGAATTATAAAGTAATTTCTATTTACAAACATTATTGGTATAAGCAATATAAATTGAGCTACTGCAAAATTTAATGCGTTTTTTGTCCCATGTAAAAGTGATTTTATAAAACTTGGCACAGGTATTTTAAACCACATATAAAACATATGATTCATCGCAATATACATAAGCGGAATTAATAAGCAAATAGATGTTATTAATCTTTTTTTCATGTTTTTTAACTCTTCTTTATTAGTATTACTATTTTTTTTGTCTTCACTTTCTTTTTTAAAAACTCTTGCACCATATCCAGCATCTATCACTGATTTAATTATATCTTCATTATCTAAAGTATTTTCATCATATTCAACTTTCATATTATTTGAAAGTAAATTAACTTCTACATTTTTTACTCCATTTAGCTTTTTAACAGCTTTTTCTACATGAGCTTGACAACTGCTACAAGTCATTCCTTGAATATCAAATTTTACTTTTTTCATATTTTAATATCCTTTCGATATACTTAGATTTAAATATTTTTTTTAGATTATTTTTCCACCACCTACTACAATATCATCTATATAAAATACTGCAGATTGACCTGATGTAATTCTTGCTACTGGTTTTTCAAATATAACTTTAATAGTATCATTATCTATCATCTCTATTGTTGCTTTTTCTTCTTTGCTTGAATATCTAGTTTTTACTGTTACTTCCATTTTTTCATTTAATTCATCTATAAGTAAAAGATTTATATTATTTACATACATTTCTGTTTTATATAATTCGTTTTCTTCTCCAACAATTAATTGATTTTTTTCTTTATTAAAATCTATAACAAAAAGTGGAACTTTATAACTTATCCCAAGACCTTTTCTTTGTCCGATTGTATAATTATACAATCCATTATGTTTTCCTAAAATTTCTCCTTTTGCAGTTATTATGTCTCCAGAATTTTGCCTTAATTCAGAATTACTTTCTAAGAATTTTTTATAGTTTCCATCTGGTATAAAGCAAATATCTTCACTATCTGGTTTATTTGCTACTATAAGTTCATTTTGCTTTGCTATATTTCGTACTTCTTCTTTGCTTTCAAATTCTCCAAGTGGAAAAATAACTTTATCTAATATATCTTTTGGAATACAATATAAAACATAGCTTTGGTCTTTTAATAAATTCTTGCTTTTTTTAAGTACTACTCTTTTATATTTATCACTATATTCTGTTATTGCATAATGTCCTGTAGCTATATAATCTATTCCTAGCTCTTTAGCACTTTTGTACATTTCGCCAAATTTTAAATGTCTATTACATTCTATACATGGATTTGGTGTTCTCGAATTTCTATATTCATCTATAAAATTGTCTATAACACATTTTTTAAATTTTTCTTTATAGTTTAATGTATAATGTGGCGATTTTAATTTATCACAAATTCTTTTTGCATCATTTGTAGTCTCCATTCCACAGCACTCTGAAATTTCTTCATTTTCCCATAATTTCATGGTAACACCATAAACATCATATCCTTTTTGTTTTAACAACAATGCAGATACACTACTATCAACTCCACCACTCATTCCAATTAGTACTTTTTTATTATTTCCCACTTTAAAATACTCCTTATTTCATAAATTATTAGATTGTATTTTTATATTTATCTTTTACATCTTTTTTTACAACATCTACATCTTTCATTATTTACATTATAATTGCAATTTAGTTCATTTAGTCCTAAAACTTTATGTACATATTTTGCAAGTTTATTTGTTGTTTCATCTGATATAACTGATTTTATTTTCTCTGCTTCTTTTTCTGCTTCATTTGAATCTATTTCTAGAACTTCATTTAAAAATAAATAAATGATATCATATATTTCCAATGTTTTCTTTGCTAAATTAACCCCTTGCTCTGTTAATTCTATTGTTCCATAAGATTCATAATTAACATATCCATTATCATTTAGATTATGAAGTGCTTTATTTACTCCTGATTTCGTATATCCCATTTTATTTGCAACATCTGTAACTCTAATATTACCATTTTGCATTTTTAGAATATACATAGTTTTTAAGTATTCTTCTAATGATTTTGATATCATTTTTTAGTCTCCTTTTGTTAACTTTAGTTAACATTATAATATCTTAAAAATATTTTTGTCAATATAAAAATATAATACTAAAGATAATTATATTACATATATTTTAATTATCTAATTAATCTATATTAAAAAATCGTCTTAGACTTTAATCTAAAACGATTTTACTACTATATATTTATCTTCTTATCTATAAGTTTATTTCTTTTAGCATGATTTCTCTTTAAATCCAAACCTTGAAGCTCTAGAGATATTATAATATCTTTAATTTCTTCATTATTAAAGTCTAAATCTGATAATTCCATTCTTGAATAATTACAAAGTTCAAAAACTGAATCTATTTCTCTATTAATTAATTTTTGCTTTATCCCCCTATTTAAGTCTAAAACTTCTACTTCTTTTTTTAAAATTTCTCTCATTAAATTATCACCCATTCTTTACAATATAATTTTCAAAAAAAATAAAAACAGTATATAATCTATTTTTCTGACTTAAGTCATTTTTATTGACTACACACCATTTTTCTTTTGTAACTTCTTTAACTAATTTATTATAAAAATTAGTTATTAACTATATATATTTATACCATTTTTATCTTATTTTGTAAACCAATGTAACCAAATTTTTAATATTGTTTTTCTTATTTTATTTCCTTGTTTCTCCATTTTTCTAAAAATATCTTTGTTTTTCATTTTTATTATTTAGAATATTTAATTATAATGGTATTACTTTAACACAAATATATTCTCCATCAATAGTTGTAGATATTTTTATTCCTGCTAATTTTGATTCTAGCTGATTATCTATATATTCAAAATCATTAAATACTGTATATAATTCTAAGTATTTTAAATACTTTCTTAAATTACTTTCATTTATATCTACATATTCTTTTTTTACTTTATATTCTATAATTTTATTTGTTTCTTTTTCTATTTGTACACTTGCAATTGCCTTTTTATAATCATTACTTGTAAATATATTCGTTTTAGAATACTTTATTTCTCCATTATTATAATCCCATGTTCTATAAATAAAATACTTACTAGAAAATTGATTATAAAAATCTTTTTTTACTATATTCGCTTTTATTAATTGATGTATATTATCTAATATTCCTTCTTCATCACTAATTATAATATCTGAATTTGCTATCTCTTTTATGTTATCTCTTGATATTATTATTTCCTGTGTTTCTTTTAAACTATCAGAAACTGTAACATTATATTTATCTGTATTATATCTACTATAAATTGTGTATATTAGCTTTGTATTCTTTACATTTTCATTTAGTGTTTTAATATTTCTATTTATTGTGTAAGATTTTGTAAATATTTTCTTATCTTGCACCTTCATTACAATTTTAGGTATAGCAAATGAGCATATAATAAAAATAAAAATTATTATATAAGTTATATTAATCTTATTTCTCATTTTCTACCTCCAAATACAAACTTATACTAGTTCCTTCATCTACTTTACTTGTAATTTCTAATTTACTATTATGAAGTTTAGCAATCTTTTCACATATACTTAATCCTATACCGCTTCTTCCATTAGTTTTTGCTCTTACTTTATCTACCATATAAAAGCTCTCTGTAATTCTTGGCAAGTCTTCTTCTGGTATCCCACATCCTTTATCAATAATAGATATTTTGTATTTATTATTTTCTACTTTTCCTACTACTCTAATAATCTTATCTTTTGGATTTGCTTTTTTACTATTATCTATTAAGTTTCTTAAACAAGATTCTAATAATACTTTATCTGCAACTACATATGCCTTTTCAATGTTTAACTCTAATTTTATTTCACCTAAAGTATCGTTTATATCTTTATATAGATTATTCATAAACCATACTATATCTAAACTCTCTAATGTAATATGTTCATTTGATAACTCCATTAAATCCATTAATTTGTGAGCCAATGTCTCTAATCTTTTTGCCTCATTAAATATATAATTTGCAGCTCTTAAATTTACATCATTATCATATTTTCCACTTTTTAAAATATCTGCATATCCTATAATTGATGTCATTGGATTTTTAAGCTCATGAGTAAAATTAGTAATAAATTCTTCTCTTTGTTTTACAGATAATTCTAACTCATTTATTTTATCTTCAATATTATCTATCATTATATTAAAACTTTTTGCAAGTTCTCCTATCTCATCTTTTGATTTTATATCAATTCTTTCCTTATATAAACCTTGTGTTATTTTTTTACTGGTTTCATTTAATTTAATAATCGGCTTTGTTAAAAATAGTGATAATATACATATAGAAATTGCTGATACTAATATTACTGCTATATCAATTTTATAAAAGTAATTAAGTTGTCTGTCCCTTTCTGTAAAAACATCTGTTATATCATATCTACTAATAAGGAGTATTTTATAATTATTTATCTCTATACTAGAAGATACTAGCATATATTTGTAATTTTTAATATCTTTTAAAATATATTTTATTTCCTTTCCATTGTTTAAGTTCTTAAAAGTATCTTCATCAATTTCAATATTTGAATATAGTTTTTCATCATTTATATAAATAGAAATTCTTTTATTATTCTCTAAATAATATACTAAGCTTCTAGCATAAATACTTAATTGTTCTTTTGATATTTCTCCTTTTTTATTAATATTAGTATCAATATTATTCTCCATTCCATATCTCTCTAGGGTATGAGCTTCAATGTTTTGACTAATTGTTTTTTCAAGAGAATGTTTAAAATTACTTTTTATCATAATTATGCCTGAAATAGAAAAAATAATTGATATAATTGCTACTACAGATATAATTATCTTTAATGTAAATTTCATTTTACTTTCATTCCTTCCCTTTAAAAATATATCCTACTCCATGAATTGTTTTTATTCTATCTTTTAAATCTAACTTTTTTCTTATTCTTTGTATATGAAGTGTGAGTGTCTTTGTATCTAATACTTCATCAGCCCATACTCTTTCATATATATTTTCTCTTTTTAAAGCTTTATCTTGATTTTCATATAAATATAAAAATAATTCAAATTCCTTTGGTGTTAATTTTACTTCTTGTCCTTGTTTTTTTATGACTCTATTTTCTAAATTAATTTCTATATCTTTGATGTTTACCTTTTTGTGACATCTTCTAATTACTGTATTTACTCTTGCAATCAGTTCTTCTATTTCAAATGGTTTTACAATATAATCATCTGCTCCTAAGCTTAAACCTTTTACTTTATCTTTAAGCTGTCCTTTTGCTGTTATAAATATGACTGGAATTTCCATTGCTACCGCATATTCTAATAATTCATATCCATTAAATTTTGGTAGCATAATATCTAGTAATACTAAATCATATTTTCCTGTTTCTATTAAATTTGCTCCTTTTTCACCATCTAAAGCATAATCTACTTCATATCCTTCATTACTTAAAGAAATGCTTATTAAATCTACTATTGGAAATTCATCTTCTACTACCAAAATTTTATTCATTTATTTATAACTCTCCTATATAATTTTTTGATTTATATTTTAAATCTATAATTATTCAAATTTATTACATAATTTATAA
>JAAWJE010000057.1 GCA_022796725.1 Clostridia bacterium
AAAAAGTATAAAAGTCAAGGGGAATCGGTTGTAACAATATAGGGTACTCAAAGTATATATTTTTCAAAAAAGTGTGACATATGATTGACTAACCTTCAAAAACAACATTTTAAAATTAGGAAAACTATTGATAAAAATGAAAAATATAGATATAATGAAAAAAATAAATATAATATAGGTGAATATATGGAGCATAAAATAAACGAAAAATATAAAAAATTATGCCAAGTTTTTACTCCAACAAAGTATGTAGAACAAATGCTTAATTGGTGTAATTATAGTAAAAATTTATATGGAAAAAAGGTAGTGGAAAACTCTTTTGGTGAAGGAAATATATTAATACAAATTGTAAAGAGATATATCGAAGATTGCTTTGATAAATCAATATCAAAACCTAAAATACAGGAGGGGCTTAATAGAGATATATATGGATATGAAATTGATGAGAGGCACTATAAGACTTGTATTAGAAGATTAAATAATTTACTAGAAGATTATGGAATGTCTAAAATACAATGGGATAATATTAATTTGGAAGATGCATTATTTACAAAGCGAGAATCGTTTTCTTTTGTTATAGGAAATCCACCATATATTAAATATAAATCTTTAGAAGAAAAAGATAGAAACTATATAAGAGAAAAATTTACTACATGTAAACTAGGAAAGTTTGATTATTGTTATGCCTTTATACAAAAGAGTGTGGATTCATTAGAAAAAGATGGAAAGATGGCTTATTTAGTACCGAGTAGTATATTTAAAAATGTATTTGCACAAGAGATTAGAAAATATATTTTGCCTCATTTGGTAGCTATTTATGATTACACAACTGAAAAATTATTTGATGCAAACACAAACGAAAGTAATAAAACAAGACTAACAACATCTGTTGTTATGGTTTTACAAAAAGATATAAATCAGGACTATATTGTTTATACAGATATAGTTAATCAAAAAACAATAAAAATAAAAAAACAGAAATTAGAACAAGAAAAAAAATGGATATTTGAAGCAAAAAATAAAGAAAAGAAAAAAGAAAAATTTGGAGATTATTTTAAAATATCTAATACAATTGCTACATTATATAATAAGGCTTATGTTATTTTAGAAGAAAATATCATTAAAGAAGATAAAAAATATATATATTTGAAAAACGGGAAGCAATTAGAAAAACAAGTGGTTAAAGTTTCAGCTAGTCCTAAAAAAATGTCAAGGTCAATACCAATAAAAGAAAGAATTATATTTCCATATGACATAAAAGATGGTAAAATATATCGATATTCAGAGAAGGAATTTGAAAAAAAATATATATTTACTTGTGAGTACTTGAAAGGATTTGAGGAAAAATTAAATAATAGAAAATCAGATAAAAGTTCAAAATGGTATGAATATGGTAGAAGTCAAGCAATAGAGAGCATAATAAAACCAAAATTATTAATTTCAACAGTAATTACTAGAGAAGTACATCCATATATTTTGGAAGAAGGGACAATTCCGTATTCGGGAATCTATATACAAGCAACAAAAGAAAAAACGTTGGAGGAAGCAGAAGAAATACTTAAAAGTGAAGATTTTTTTGAGTATATAAAAAACATAGGAATACATGCCTGTGGAGAGTCTTATAGAATAACAAGCAAAGATATTAGTAATTATGAATTTTAGATATAATGGAGAAATAATGAATGAGAAAAAAATTATATTTTAATGTAAATGCATATACAGCAAGATTAATTGGAAGAGAGAATGTATCTAACCTAGAAGGTGCAATTTTGGAATTAGTAAAAAATACTTATGATGCTGATGCTTCAAAGTGTATATTATATTATGAACAAAAAAATGGTGAATTATATTTAATGGATAATGGATTTGGTATGACAGAAGAAGTAATACAGAAACATTGGATGACAATAGGTAATTCTTCTAAACATACAGATTTTGTAACCAAAAAAGGAAGAACACAGACAGGAGCAAAAGGAATTGGAAGATTTGCTTTAGATAGAGTTAGTGATCAATGTACAATGTATACAAAAAATAGTGAAGAAAAGGATATAATTGAATGGAAAGTAAATTGGAATGATTTTGAAAGAGCAGAAAATTTAACTGATATTACAGCAGAGCTCAATTATCTGCAGAATGAAAGGGTATATTCAGCGATTGAAATTGATAACTCCAATGTAAAAGAGTTGTTAGAACAATATTTTAAGGATACAGGGACTATATTTAAAATAACAAACTTAAGAGAAGAATGGAATCATGATCTAATAGAGAATATAAGAAAAAGTTTAAGCTCATTAATACCACCAGATATTGAAAATGAATTTAGTATTTATTTATTTGAAAATAATCAAAAACAGGAAGAAGCACTTATTATTTCACAAAATATAGATAATTATGATTATAAGATAGAATTTCAAGTATATGAAAATCAAGAAGTAAAAATAGAATTACACAGAAATGAATTTGAGTTAGGAGATGATATTGATAATATTTTAAAAAGAGCTAATTTCTTACCATATGAAAAAGAATATTTTCAAGGAAAAAGGATAATAATAAATAAAACAATATTAGAATTATTAAATATGGAAGTGGAAAATTTAGGAGAATTTCACGGAACATTGTATTTTAATAAAAACTCTACAACAAAAGAGGATACTAAAAATTATTTTTATAAAGATATTAGTGGTAGAAAAAATTACTCAAATATTTTTGGAGGAATAAAATTATATAGAGACAATTTTAGAGTTAGACCATATGGAGAAAAAGAATCTAATAGTTATGATTGGTTAGGATTAGGAGTAAGAGGACATGGATCACCAGCAATAAGTGATCCGACAAGAAAGTGGAGACTAGCAACTGACCAAATTTCAGGAATAATTCATATATCACGTACAAACCAATATATTCAAGATCAGGCAAATAGAGAAGGGATAGTAGACACTAAACAGTTTAGAGCATTAAAAGAAGTTATTATTGAAATTATAGGTGAATTTGAACGTGATAGACAAGATGTAATTAGGAGATTTGCAACTATTTCTAAAGATAGAAATAAGGTAAAAGCAAAACAAGAGGAAATAAAAAATAAAGCTACAGAAGAGAAAAAACAACAAGAAAATGGGACACAGGAAAAAATCGATGAATATAAAATTTCGGCTAGTGATGCACAAATAGTTATTGATGAGAAAGAAAGAATTATTCAGGTACTTGAAGATGAAAATAAACTACTTAGAAGTTTAGCAACATCAGGAATTATTTCAAATCAATGTATACATGAAACAAAGAGTTCAATAGATGACGTTGGAACAGATATTGCAGCAAGTATGTCTCGTCTAGACGATGAAAATGTAGATGAAAAAGCAATTAGGTTTTTACAAGATGCAACAAAACATTTGAAGATATTAAAAGCATGGTATGATGTGACAATTGGTTCAATTAGAAGAGATAAAAGAGAAATGAAATATACTAACTTATCTAATTTAATGAACGAACAAATAAAAAAATGGGAAGAAGTGTTAAAGAGAGAGATTAAAATAACAATAGAAATAGATGAAGAAATAAGTGATGTAAGATGTTTTCCTCATGAAATAGAAAGTATTTTTAATAATTTAATAACGAATAGTTTATATGCTTTTAAACCAGAAACTATAAAAGAAATTAATATCAAAATCAATAAAACAATTGATGGTATCGAGATAATATATTTTGATACAGGAAAAGGATTGGCTATTGGATATAAGAAAAATCCAGATAGAATTCTAGAAGCATTAGAGACTGATAAAAGAAATGTATTAGGAGAAAAAATAGGAACTGGAATGGGAATGTGGATAGTAAATAACATAGTAAAAGATTATAATGGGGAAATTGACTTAAGTGAAAATAAAAAAGAAAGAATAGGTTTCTACATAAGAATAAGATTAAAAGTACATAAAAAGGAGGAATAGGAAATGTGCAGAGTAGCTTTAATTGATGATGTTGAAGAACAGTATGAAAAGTACAAAGTTATGTTAGAAAAAAAGGGAATAGAACTAATTTTTATGGAATTTATTCCAGACTATCCTGCTATAATAGAGTGGTTATTAGACAATCAAATTGAATTTGTATTAGTAGATTATAAACTAAATACTAAATATCAATTTCAAGGATCTCAACTAATACAGCAAATTAATAATGCTATTCCTGATTTGCAATGTGTTTTATTTACTTCTAATACATCAGATGATGATTTAGTAATGGATAATTTAAAAGTAGACAAGAGTATTTTTTATAATGATCCTGAAAAATATAATAAATTTATAGAAATGATAAAACAAGCAAAAAGGATTTTTCGCAATAGACAGCAAAACACATTAGAAGATTATAATAAATTATTAAAAAAAGAAAAATTAACAGCATTAGAAGAAGAACAAAAAGCAAATTTATATAAAAGATTAGTTTCATATGGATTAGTAGAGCCAATAGCAGAAGAATTGATGGAAACAAAAGTGGAACAAAAAATGGATAAATTAATTCAAACTATAGAAAAATATATAGAAGATAAGGAATAAATATGAAAAATAGAGTACATGGAAATAATATAATTAAAAGGCGAACAGTAACAGATAAAAAAAGATATGAATTAAGAAGAAAAATACTAGAAGAGGATTTCAAAGGAATATGTGGTTATTGTGCCAAATCTAGTAAAATATTTTTAGAAAAATTTCAGATAGATCATTTTGCACCACAAAGTAAATTTCCAGAAAGAAAAAATGATTATGATAATTTAGTATTATCATGTCCGTGTTGTAATAGATTGAAATCTGATAAATGGCTAACAGAGAATTCACATATTTATTATACAGAAAAAGAAGGTTTTATTGATCCAGCATCAGAAGAATTTGATAAACATCTAGGTAGAAAAGAAAATGGAGAGATTTTTCCAAAAACAGATATAGGAAAATATATGTGTGAAATATTCAGGTTTGAAATAAGACCAATAAAAATTATATGGAAGATTATGAGACTAAGAGAATTAAGAGATCAATTAGAAAATGATAATAGTAAAAAAGGTCTATTGCACTATAAAGAAGTAACTAAAATCTTAGACGATTACATAGATTATATAAGATTTGAAAAAAGAGAATAGAATATTTAATAGGAAAAAACAGAAAATGTTAATAAATCATCTAACCATATCATACACTTAACTAGAGGTGAGTTGATTGGAGGAACTTGAAGAAAATAAACGAGTAATTTTGGGTGATGAAGAGTATGAATATATAAAAATGAATAATGGAGAAGAAATATTAAAAAAATCAGAATTTATTGGAAAAGACAAAATAGATATTATATTAAAAGATGTATCACAGGGAAATTCAAAAGATATAAAAAATTATATAATAGATGTTTTAAGTGATTTATATATAAAAAGAAATGTAAGTAGTTTAATTTAGAATAGTCCAAAATCGATTATCCTTTGAATTCAAAGTAAGAGTAGATCAACAGGAGTGATACAATGAAAAGAGTTGGATGCTTATATAGAGTTTCTACAAAAAAACAGACTCAACACAATGATATTCCAGTTCAAAGAAAAGCTTGTAGAAAATTTATTGAATCAAAAGAAGATTGGATACTTTCAAAAGAATACATAGAATTAGGAATTTCAGGGTACAAGCTTGGTGAACAAGAGAGAGATGTACTTCAAACAATAAAAAGAGATGTAAGCAATAAAGAAGTTGATATATTATTAGTATTTATGTTTGATAGAATTGGGCGTAGGGATGATGAAACACCATTTGTAGTTAAATGGCTAATAGAACAAGGAATTGAAGTATGGTCTGTTAATGAAGGACAAAGAAAAATAGAGGATAATTATGATAGACTAATAAATTATATTACATACTGGCAAGCAGAAGGAGAAAGTGAAAAAATATCATTAAGGGCAAAAGAAACAAGAATACAATTAACAAAAAAAGGTATATATATAGGAAATTATGCACCTTATGGATATAAAATGGTAGATAGTGATTTATATAGCAAAATAGGAAAGAGAAGGAAAGAACCTATTATATATGAAGAAGAAGCGAAGCATGTAAGACTTATGTATAAACTGATTGTAGAAAAACAATATGGAGTTGATAAAGTTGCTATTTACTTAAATCAAAAAGGTATTAAAAGAAGAAAAAAAGATGTTATGTGGGATTCTAATGCAATTCTTGAAATTGTAAAGAATCCTATTTATAAAGGATATGTATCTTTTGGAAAAAGAAGAAAGAATAGAGATGGTAATATTAGGATAAAAAAAGATGAATGGACAATTGCAGATAAACAGAATCAAAAGATTGTTATCGTTTCAGAAAAATTGTGGACTGTAGCAAATAACATAATTGCTGGAAGAAGTAGAAAAGGTGAAAGAAAAATAAGATTGTTGTCAGGATATATTAGATGTGGATATTGTGGAAATCACATTGTACCCAAAGGTAAAAATAAATATTGTTATATGTTGTGTAAAGGTAGGCAAAAAACAGGAAAATGCGAATATGACAAAAATTATAGAGTAAATGATTTAGAAGAAGTTGTAATGAAAGTTATAAAAGATTATTTAGATACATATGAAAAGCTTGATTTGGAAAAGGGCATTATAAACAAAATAAGAAAAGAGAAAAAATTAAAAGAAAGAATTAGAGTATTAAATCAAAAAATAAATTATTCAGAAAATAGAATTGAAGAAATAAAAAAGGATATTGTTTCTATACTTACATTAGGAGATAATGGAAAAAATAAGAAACTAACACAGGAATATGAAAAAGAAAAGAATAATTTAAAATTCTTAAAAGAAGAACAAGAAGAACTTAATAATGAAATTAGTAATCAAAATAAGAAAATTAAACATGAATATATTCCATGTTGGAATTTAGAATTTGTAAATGCTTCTTTAGATATTAAAAGGCAAATTATAGAGAAACTAATAGATAAAATATTTTTATATAATGCAAAAATAGAAATAAATGTTAAATATCCAATAGTTAAAATACTGTAAAGGAAAGTGATTAAAAATATGGAGATAAAGAAAGTTGGATGTCTATATAGAGTTTCGACTATGAAACAAGTGGAAGAGAATGATATTCCTATGCAAAGAATAGCTTGTGGAAATTTTATAGAAACACAAGATGGATGGAAATTAGAAAAAGAATATATAGAATTAGGAGTTTCTGGATATAAACTTAGTGAGAAGAAAAGAGATGTATTGCAAGATATAAAAAAAGATGTCTTAAATAGAAAGATAGATATACTACTAGTATTTATGTTTGATAGAATTGGACGTAGAGAAGAGGAAACTCCATTTGTAGTAGAATGGTTAATTAATGAAGGAATTGAGGTTTGGTCTGTAAAAGAGGGTCAAAGAAAAATTGAAAATAGGGCAGATAAATTAATTAATTATATTACATATTGGCAAGCAGGAGGAGAAAGCGAGAAAACATCTATTAGAGTACGAGAAGCACAAGTTCAAATGGCTGAACAAGGAATTTTAACTTATGGAGGAAAAAGAAATGCACCATATGGTTATGAATTTATTAAAAGTGGAACATATACTAAAAAAGGAGTTGAAAGACAAAAACTCATAGTTAATGAAGATGAAGCTAAAAATATAAAAGATATATTTAATTTATATGGAAAGATGGGATATGGAATCGGACGAATTGCAAAATATCTTAATGATAAAAAAATAGTACCAAGAAGATCTAAAATATGGAGTTCATCATCTATTGGAGCTATTCTTGCAAATCCACTATATATAGGATATCCAGCTTATAGGAAAAGGACAACTGTAAATGTATCAATATCAAAAAAACAACCATTTGATACATGGATATTACCAGAAAAAAAAATAGAAGATTTAGCAATTGTAGATGAAAAAATCTGGTATGAAGTTAAAAATATAAGAGATACTAGAAACAAAAAAAATAATAATGAAAATATAATTAAAGATATAAAGCCTAAGCAGACAAAAAGCAAATTACTATTTATAGGAATGATAAGATGTGGTGAATGTGGATATGCTTTTATGACATCTGGTACAAAAAAGAAAAATAAAGATGGTAATGTTATACAACATTCATATTATAGATGTAGTAGCACTAAATTTATGGATACATGTAGCCTTAATAAGAAAAGCTTAAAAAAGGATATGGTTGAAGAGGTTGTATTAAAATGTATATATGATTTCTTAAATAGTCTAGAAAATATAGAATTATCAAAAGCAATAAAAAAAGGAATTATAAATAATTGTGAGGAAGAAGAAAAGCAAATTAAGCAATATGAAAAGGAACTTAATGAAATAGAAACTAATCTATCTGTACTAAAGAATGAAGTTGTAAAAACTATAAATGGTGAAAGTAACTTTACATCAGAATTGCTTAATGAATTGATATTAGAAAAAGAAAGTAGAAAAGCAGAATTACAAAAAATGAAGGCAGGACTTGAGAGCAAAGTGAAAGAGAAAAGTTTAGAGAAACAAGAATTGTCGAAAATAAAAGATAAAATTCCAGTATGGAAAGAAGAATTTGAAAATGCAGAATTGGATGTAAAAAAAATGTTGTTATCAGAGATAATAAGAGAAGTTAGAATATATAATAATAAATATGAGATAGATTTTAGGTTAAAATTAAATGAATATGTAAAAGAAAGTAGTAAAGAGCAATGTAAAATTATCGAAGATACAGTTTCTTTAAATAGAAAAGAATAGAAAATATTCTGTCTAGTATAAAAGCTGAGAAAAGCTAATCTAAATAAATATTAAAATTGAAAGGTTGATTAAAATAATTGAAAATATAACAAATTTATGATAAAGCAATTAAAATTGCAAAAACGTGATAAAACACCAAAAGTAATTTGCAAAAGTGTGATAAAATAATTGACATCCTTTACAAAAATGTGATAAAGGCGTATAATTAATATAGATTAACATATATTAATATAGGAGATGATCAGTTTGAAAAGATTTATATTAGAAGAATTAATAAAATGGAAAAAGAGTAAATATAGAAAACCATTAATTTTAAAAGGAGCAAGACAAATTGGAAAAACATATATATTAAAGAAATTTGGAGAAGAAAACTACAAAGATGTCGCATATTTTAATTTTGATCATGATGAGGATTTGTATAATTTATTTGAAAATACAAAAGATCCACAAAGAATACTTGAACAACTAACATTTATATATAAAAAAGCAATACATCCAGAAGAAACATTGATAATTTTTGATGAAATTCAAGAATGTCCAAATGCATTAAATAGTTTAAAATATTTTCAAGAAGAAGCAAATGAATATCATATAGTTTGTGCAGGTAGTTTGCTAGGTATTAGATTATCCCATACATCATTTCCTGTTGGAAAAGTAGATTTTTTAGATATGTACCCAATGACATTTAGTGAATTTTTAATAGCTGATAATTGTGAAAATTTAGTAAACTATATGAAATCCATAAAAAACATTGAAAAAATACCAGACATATTTTTTAACCAACTAGAAGAAAAATTAAAAGCATATTTTATAATTGGAGGAATGCCTGAAGCTGTTCAAATTTGGGTAAATGAGAAAGATATAGAATTGGTAGACAATGTGCAAAAAAATATATTAAAAGCATATGAAAGTGATTTTTCTAAGCATACTGAAAATAGTGAAGCAAATAAAATATCTCTAATTTGGAATAGTATTCCATCACAGCTTGCAAAAGAAAACAAGAAATTTCTATATCAAACTATAAAACAAGGAGCTAGAGCAAGAGAATATGAAGGTGCTTTAAACTGGTTAAATGATGCAAATTTAATTTACAAGATTTATAATGTTACTAAAACAGATTTCCCATTAATGGCATATAATGATTTGAGTTCTTTTAAGATTTATATGAATGATGTAGGTTTACTTAGAAATATGGCAAATTTAGATAGTAGAATCGTTATTCAAGGAGACAAATTATTTGAGGAATTTAAAGGAGCTTTTACTGAAAACTATGTATTGAATATGCTAAATTCTACTTTGGACAAAGTTCCAAACTACTTTACTTTTGATAGGCACGAAATTGATTTCATAATTCAATATCAAAATAGAATAATTCCTATAGAAGTAAAAGCAAATAAGTCAACAAATAATATTAGTCTAACAAGATATAATGAAAAATACAATAATGATTTATCTATACGATTTTCAATGAATAATTTAACTAAAGATGGAAATTTAATAAACGTTCCACTATTTATGATAGAGTATTTAGAAAAATTTATAAATTAAATATATAAGGTTGAAATCAAACTCTTTTTTATTTTAACAATAAAGTTTGAAAAATCTAGATAAAGCAACCCCTGTATGTACAACAGAAATTATAGGATTTGCAAAAGCCAATACATACTTTGAAAATTTGAAAACAAAACTTATAGGACTAAGTGTTGATAGCAAT
>JAAWJE010000074.1 GCA_022796725.1 Clostridia bacterium
CAATCATTTATAAAACTAAATAAAATACAAGAAGAATTATATATATTAATTAATACACAAAAAAATACTTATGAAAATATTAATTTTATTAAAATTAATGAAGAAATTAAATTTAATAAATATAAAGAAAGTGTTTTGTACATAGATAGTATAGATGATTTAAAACTAAATGAAGTTAAAAAGATAATAAAGAAAATCTATAATATAGTAAAAAGAAATCATATTAAACTTGGAACAATAATTGATAATAAAAAGACTGTATGTATTATAGAAACCAAAGATAAAGAAAATAGTAATGTAAAAGATATAATTAAAAGTATTAATGCTTGTTTTATTAAAGATAAATATAATAGATATGATTATTTATATGATGAGGTTTGTGATTATTTAGATAATGAGTTTACAAGAAATAATTATTGTGATTTTAAAGATGATGTTTGTATAGCTAAGAGAAATTTACCTACTCATCCTGACAGAAAGAAAATGGGATGTTGCTACAATTTTAATAAATTTGGTGTTTTTGGAAAAGAAGTACGTTGTGAATATTTAGGTAATAAAGGATGCACAGCAAAGTGTATTGGATGTAAGCTGATGACATGTGATTATATAAAAGTGAAATTTAAAATAAAGAATATTATATTATTAGATTGCTTTTTTAATGTGGTTCAGAAGTTAATTATAAAAATGAGATGTTTTACACCAAAAGAGAAAATTATGAAAGAATTGATGTTTTGGTCTTTCTTTAATTAAATATAAAAAATAAGTAGAAAATAGTTTTAAAAAATTTTCTACTTATTTTTTATAAAATTTATAATTGAATTATGTTTTAATATATGATAAAAATATAAATAGAAAAGATGTTTGGAGGATTAAATGGTAGATTTAGATAAAAATATCCAATATATAAAAGGAGTAGGAGAAGCTAGAGCAAAACTTTTAAATAAATTAGAAATATATACATTAAAAGATTTAGTTACATATTATCCAAGAATGCATGAAGATAGAAGTATTCCAAAAAATATAATAGATTTAGTTCATGGAGAAGAAGCTTTAATTGAGGGAATTCCTGTAACAAGATTATCAGAAATAAAAGTTAGAAGAAATCTTGTTATGTATAAATTAACTGTAAGAGATGATACAGGAATATGTCAAATTACATGGTTTAATCAATCTTATTTAAAATCTATATTTAAAATAGGAAAGAAATATAGATTCTTTGGAAAAGTAAATAAAAAACTAAAAAACGTTGAAATGAATTCTCCTGTATTTGATGTAGAAGGAAGTAGTAAAAATACAGGAAAAATAATTCCAATATATCCAACTACATATAATCTTCCACAAAATACTTTAAGAAAAGTAATAGAAAATGGATTAATAGAAATAGATAAAAAATTAGATGATACATTACCTAAATATTTATTAGATAAATATAATTTATGTGATCTAAATACAGCAACAAAACAAATTCATTTCCCAGAAAATTTTGAAATGTTTAATAAAGCGAGAAAAAGATTAGTATTTGAAGAATTACTTACAATGCAGCTTGCACTTTTATCATTAAAAAATAGATATACTATAAAGCTTGAAGGAATTAAGTTTGAAAGTAAAATTAAAATGTCGGAAATGATAGATAATCTGCCATTTAAACTTACAAAAGCACAACTAAAAGTACTTGAAGAAATAGATAAAGACTTAGAGGATACAAAACCAATGAATAGATTATTACAAGGAGATGTTGGGTCTGGTAAAACTGTTGTTGCATTAATTTCTGCATATAAAGCAGTAAAATCTGGATATCAAGCAGCAATAATGGCTCCAACTGCAATACTTGCAAGTCAACATTTAGAGAGTTTTACAGAGCTTTTAGAAAATACAGGAATTAGATGTGAATTATTAATAAGTGGTATAACCAAAAAGAAAAAGGAAGATATATTAAAAAGGTTAGAAAGTGGAGAAATAGATATTTTAATAGGAACTCATGCTATGCTTGAAGAGAATGTAAAGTTTAATAATTTAGGATTAGTAGTTACAGATGAACAACATAGATTTGGTGTAAGACAAAGAAGTATAATAGCTGAAAAGGGAGATAATCCAAATGTACTTGTAATGACAGCTACTCCTATTCCAAGAACTCTAGCTCTTATATTATATGGTGATTTAGATATTTCGATAATAGATGAATTACCACCAAATAGAAAAAAAATAGATACTTTTCCTGTAACAAAAGAAATGGATGAAAGAATAAATAATTTTATAAAAAAACAGATAGATTCAGGAAGACAGGCTTATATAGTTTGTCCATTAGTAGAAGAAAATGAAGAAATAAATGCACAGTCTGTATTAGAACTTGCAGAGAAATATAAGAATGAAGTTTTTGAGGATCATAGAGTGGAGTATCTTCATGGAAAAATGAAGCAAAAAGAAAAAGATAATATAATGGATAAATTCTATAATCATGAAATAGATATACTAATATCTACTACAGTTATTGAGGTAGGAGTTAATGTTCCAAATGCTAATGTTATGGTAGTAGAAAATGCTGAGAGGTTTGGACTAGCTCAGCTTCACCAATTAAGAGGTAGAGTTGGTAGAGGAGAATATCAGTCATATTGCATTTTAAAATATCAAGGAAATTCAGAAGTAATAAGAAAAAGAATGCAAGTAATGAAAGATACAAATGATGGTTTTATAATTTCAGAAAAAGATTTAGAGCTAAGAGGAACAGGAGAGTTCTTTGGAACAAAACAACATGGGCTTCCAGAATTTAAAATAGCAAATTTATTTGAAGATATACAGATGCTAAAAGTAGTTCAAAGTATAGCAATTGAAATTATAGATAAAGACCCAAATTTAAAAAATGAAGAAAATAAATTATTAAAAAAATTAGTAAATGAGAAATTTGGAAACAGAATAGAAATATAGCTAAGAATTATGTCGAATATGGAAAATGGAAAAATATTGAAAAATCAAATAATATGTGCTATAATATATATTATGTAAAGTTGCATAAATGCGTGGTTTTCCACGTACAAAAGAAAGAGAGGTAGAGCCATGGAAACAGTAAGTTCGCCAATAATTTATCACTTAAGAGTACTTGGGATGAACCCAGCAGTGCCAGGGTATCCAATGCTCATTAAAGCGGTAGAACAACGGATTAAAAGAGGTATGCCAATGACTGATGAGGAAATCGTGCAGATGGTACAGTTGCAGTCTGACAAAATGATTGTGCCAAAAGCACACTTCTGCTCCAACAGAGACGACTACCATCAGTGGATGATTGAATCAATCCGGGCAATTGGATGCGATAAAACTCTGAGTGATTTTGTAGAGTGCGTCGCATCTAAAATTAACAGATAAGGCGTATTGCGAAAAAGGTTTTTACACAAGGACTTGGGAGGAGCTATCCTCCCGAGTCCTTGACTTTTTTATAAAAAAACACTATTATATATTTATAAGTTTTAAAAAGGGATGTTAAATATGAACGAATTTTTTACAATAATTGGACTAATATTTTCAGTAATAGGAATAATAGCAATATTTGATGCTAGACCACTTAGCAAAAATAAGATTTTTAAAGATAAACAGAATAAAACAGTAATGATATTAAAGATATCAGGTTTTATAATTTTTATAATAGGAGCTATATTGATATATAGTTTTTTCATAAATATATAAGGAGAACTGATAATGGCTAACTTTACAGTTATAGATGAAGAGTTTATATGTGAATATTGTGGAAATAAAGTTAAAAAATTGGGTTATTCATGTAGAAACCATTGTCCAAAATGTTTACATTCAAAACATGTAGATAAAAATCCAGGAGATAGAGAAGAAACATGCCATGGAGAGTTAGAGCCAATAGGAATAGAAATAGATTCTAAAAAAGGATATGTAATAATATTTAAGTGCAAAAAGTGTGGGATGATTAGAAAAAATAAATCAGCGATAGATGATAATATGGATATTATAATTGAACTAAGTACAAAACAATATTAAAGTTTTGTGCTTAAATTTTTTTAAAATTTGAAAAATAACAAAAATAGTAGTATAATTTTAAGTATCACAATTTAGGAGGAATACATGAGACGGAAAAAGACAGTAACACAACATCAAGGCAATCCTATAATCTTCAAAATACAGAGAGGAATGGTCATTACACACTGGAAAGTAGTAAAGATTGGCAAAGATTATATCCAGTTTGAATATACTTTAGGTGAGGAAAAAAAAGAATCAGAAGGGTATAATTATTATGTACTGTATAAACAAAAGATATGGCGTGCGAAAAAATGTTATATATGTGCACACATAAACGCTAAAGAGAAAATGCCAGTCATAATAGAAACATATTTTGAAGGTGTTAAGCCAGTCCAAAGAGGAGAATATTACAGGTTTGTTTATGAAGATTTTGCAGAAAAGAAATATTATTGTTTGTTTTATCCACGTTTTAAAAAAATGTATGTAGCCAAAATTATTAAGCTTTAAAAAGTGAGCGTTCCGAAGCTGTTCGGAGCGCTTAACTTTTTATATATTTCTATACAAATTACCATTAGTATATATGTTTCCTTCAAGTCTGTTACCAGATTTTACAGTTTCTATAATATTATTAATCTGTTTAATATCTTCATCTAATATATCAATTCTTAAATTTTCAGAATTAAAATCAGAAGGAAGAATAGATAAAATTTTACTATTATAAATAGTAGTTACAGTTTGCATATTATCAGGGATAACTCTAAAATTAAATCCCATTCTATCTTTTAAATAATATTTATTGTTTTTTGTACATTTTTTATCACAATCTTTATAACATCTATTACTATTTCCAATTAAACAATAATTAGAATTCATAACAGGAGTATAACCATAAACTATAAGTTCAGATTCTAATACTTTATTTTGAAGTAAACTTAAAATTAAAGGCTTATCACTTTCAGGAGATATAGTAAATGTGCTGATATCAAGTTTTTTTAATTCTTTTTCTGTATAATTATTAAATAAATTAAAAGAGTAATTAGATATAATTGGAAGATTAAATTTTGAAATAATATTTAATTGTCCAATATTTGATACTATAAACCCAGAAATATTAAAACTAGATAATATTTTATCAATATTATTTTTAATTAAACTTAAAAAAGTATCTCTTGTAATAATAGGAAAAAATATATATGTTTTAAATTTATTTGTTATATCTAATAATATATTTGCAAATTTATCATCTAAAAAATATTTAATTGGTATATATAATTTATCTATATTAGTTAAATTAATATAATTAAAATCTTCATTTAATATATTTAGAAGGACACTAATTTTTTTATTTTCACAATTTCTGTGGTTATTATTTTCAATTATTTCCTCAGTATTAATAGAAGAATAATCCTCTGAAAATTTTTGTATTACTTTATTTTCTATATCAGATATTGCAAGTCTTCTTAAATCATTTAAACAAGATATAGGACTAATATATAAATTATCTTCTAAGCCGACAGAAATGTTTTCAAATTCAAATTCAGTATTTCCAGTCTTGCTAAGTTGAGAAATAATCCTTTCTTTTGTTATAGGAGAATTTATAGCATTTATAGGATAAACATCAGAAATAATTTTAGTAGAAATATTATATAAAAAGCTATCTTTATCAGTAATTGTTTTTACTTCTAAAGTTATAGGAGAATTTTTGTGAACTATAATTTTTCCTTCAAGTTTAGTTTTAATATTTTCAACATTTGAAAATGTTTGTAATGCTTTATAGTTAAGTGATTTACTTTCTATTTTATAAATCTTAGAGTTTTTACGTATATTATTTCCTTTCATTCTTCCAATAGTAATTTTATCAGAAATACTAGAAGTTTTAACATTTTTATCATTAATTAGAAGTTCAGATACATGATAAACACAATCATTTATAGAAACAGAATCTCCTATTTCAAGATTAGAATTTTCAATTTGTAATTTAACATAACCTTTATTTTTATTATAATCATAAACTTTTCCAAGATATATTCCCATGTTATTTTGCTTTTCTTTGAAAACTAAATTTTGATTTGGGTTAGATGATATATGACCTGAGCTAAATCCTCCTCTATTAAATACTTGTAGTAAATCATTATAATCATTATTAGATAGATTTTCACTAAATCCAGTTTCTAAAATGTTATTAATATATTTTCTATAAATTGATGTTACAATTGCAACATATTCAGGTTTTTTCATACGTCCTTCAATTTTAAATGATGCAACACCAGCATCTATTAAATCTTTTAAATAGTCAATAGAGCAGAGGTCTTTTGGACTTAATAAATAACCTTTATCAATAACTTTATCATTTTCTAAAAGTTCATAAGGAAGTCTACAAGCCTGAGCACATCTGCCTCTGTTACCTGACCTACTTCCAATCATACTAGAAAGTAGACATTGACCAGAATATGAAATACATAAAGCACCATGTATAAATACTTCAATTTCTATATTTGTGTTATTACAGATATGTCTTATTTCATCAATATTTAATTCTCTTGAAAGAACTACTCTTTTAAAACCGATAGCCTCTAATTTTTTTACACTTTCTAAATTATGGCTAGTTAATTGAGTACTTGCATGGACTTCTATATTTGGGAATAATTCTATAATTTTTTTAGCTAATCCTAAATCTTGAACTATTATTGCATCTACGCCAATTTCAGCAGCATTTTTTGCAATTTGCAGAGCATCTGAAAATTCCTCATTTTTTATTAATGTGTTTAAAGTCAAATTTATTTTTACATTTCTTAAATGTGCATAATTGACTGCTTCTTTTAAATTTTCTGTATCAAAATTATTTGCAGACATACGAGCATTAAAGGAGTCAGTACCTAAATATACTGCATTAGCACCATTTTGTATAGCAGCTTTTAAGCATTCAAAATCACCAGCAGGTGATAAAAGTTCTATTTTTTTCATAAATTACCTCTTAAAATATTTTAATTATTATACCATATATGTAATAAAAATGACATAATATAATAGTTGACAAGAAAAAAAGTATAAAATATACTATAATTATACAAAAAGTACTATTTTTGTATAATGGAGGAATAATATGCAAATGAAAAAAATGATAAGTAGTGTACTAATTTTATCAATGATTATATCTATTATTAATATGTTAGTAGTTCCAAATAGAGTATCAGCTGTAACTATGAGTTCTAATTATACACAATATGTTAAATCTGGAATATCAGCATTCCCAAAGAGTTATCAGAGTGATTTGAAAAAATTAGCTGAATTACATCCTAATTGGAAATTTCAAGCATATAATACAGGTATTGATTGGAATGAATTAGTATCAAGTTCAGCAGAGAATAAATGTAAAAAGAATACAATATATTATAAATCAGGTTCTACTATAATAGACCCAGAAGGTTTATGCATATGTGGAAAAAGCGGAGATGTAAATTATTATTGTGCATCTGCATCTACAGTAAATTATTATTTAGACCCTAGAAATTTTTTAGATGAAACAATGATATTTCAGTTTTTGAATTTGTCTTATGATGAAAATATAACAAAAGATATTTTAAAAAAAGCTGTAGCTAATAGTTTCTTAAATGGAAAGTTTAAGATTGGAAATAAAGAATATACATATGTAGATACAATTTTAGAAGCATCAAAGGAATCAAAAGTAAGTGCAATGCATATAGTTGTAACAATATTTCAGGAACTAGGAAGAGGAAGCTTAAAGTCAGATGGTACATATAGTATTCCGACAGCAGCATCTGGAACAGTTGATGGATATGAAGGATTATATAATTTCTTTAATTATGGTGCAACAGATGGAGCAGGAGCTGTACAAAGGGGACTTAAAAAAGCTAAAGAAATGGGATGGACAAATCCAGATATTGCCATAAAAGATGGCGTAAAAAGAGTTCTTGCAAATAATTATATAAATGTGGGACAAAATACAAAATATTTTTATAAATTTGATGTTGTAGGGAATGAGATTTTAACAGAAGCTATGGGAAAGAAAAAATATAGTTCTAGTTATTTCTTTTCACATCAATATATGACAAATATACAGGACCCATCTAGTCAAGCTATAAATTTATTCACATATTATACAAATGGTGGAATTTTAAGCAATAGTTTAACTTTTGTGATTCCTGTTTATGATAATATGCCAGATGCTGTATCTAATAAAGGAACAACATTAAAACAAAGTGATGGAACATTATATAAAGTTGATGTAAACAGTAGTGTAAATATTAGGTCAAAAGCTAGTACATCATCATCATCTCTAGGAACTGCTTCAAGAGGAATGATAGTTGCAGTAATAGGAAGTAGTGGAAGTTTCTATAAAGTAAAATTAAATAAAGCAACTACATATAATTCTAGTAATAAAAAATGGAATATGTCATCTATTACAGGATATATTAGTAAAAATTATTTAGAAAAGGCTGATATAAATACAGGTTCAAATAACCCTACAAATCCAACGACTCCTAATAATCCGCCAAATTCATCAACAAATATAACTTCAACAGCAAACTTAAAATTTGATAATAAGAAATTTACATTAAAAGTTGTACCAGATACTAAAATAAAAACAATAACTGATAAATATTCTAAAGCAATTATAACAGATAAAAATGGAAAGAAAATTACAGGAACTTCTACTTCACTTGCAACAGGATATATAGTAAATATAGATAATAAGAAATATACAATAATAACAATTGCAGATGTAAATGGTGATAATAAAATAACATCATCAGATTTACTTAAAGTAGTAAATCACTTAAATGGGACAAAAAAACTTTCAGGAGCTTATTTAGAAGCTTCAGATGTAAACCAAGATGGAAAAGTAATGTCATCTGATTTATTAGCTATTGTTAAATATTTAATAGGAGATTCAAAAATAAAATTGGTATAAAGGAAGAGGATAAAGATTTATGAGTAAGAGTATAAAAATAGGAATAGTTAGTTTTATATTTTGTTTAATAATATTGATTAGTTCTAATGTATATGCAGCATCAGCTTCAATATCTGCAAATAAAACTTCAGTAACAGTTGGAAATAAAGTTACAGTTACAGTAAAACTTACAGCAGCAGCTTGGAACTTACATGTTTCAGGAAGTACATCAGGTAGTATTGTTGGTTATAATGAAAATGGGAAAAATAAAACTACATCAAAAACATATACATTTACACCTTCAAAATCAGGTACTTATAAAGTAAGTTTAAATGGAGATGTAACAGATGCAAGTGATAAAGCTTCTTTAATCAATAAATCTGTTAGTATAAGTGCAAAAGCTAAAACATCAAGTAATACAAGTACAAATAATAGTGGAAATACTGCTAATAACAATAATAATACTTCTAATAATAACAGTAGCACAGAAGATAAATCATCAGATGCAACTCTTTCAAATTTAGGAGTATCACCATCTAAATATGATTTTAAAGGATTTAAAAAATCTACAACTGGAGCAAATGGAGAATATAAAGTAACAGTTCCAAATGATGTAACTAAACTTTCTATATATGCTTCTCCTACAAGTTCAAAAGCAAAATATTGGGTAACTGGAAATAGAGGATTTAAAGTTGGAACAAATATAATTAAAGTTACAGTTACAGCAGAAAATGGAAATTCTAAAACATATAAAATATATGTAACAAGAGAAGCAAAAGAAGAAGAAACTATACCTAATGTTACAGATGAACAAAACGATAATGGAGAAAATGAAGAATCAGGAATTGGACTTGAAACATTAGAAGTAGAAGGATATGAATTAGATCCACAGTTTGATAGTAATGTTTATAATTATAATGTTGAAATAGGAAATAATGAATTTTCAAAAGAAGAAATTGAAGAATTAATTATTGCAAAATCAAATTATGAAAAAGCAGAAATAGATATAAGTGTAGAAGAAGGAAGTGGGGATGATTACTTTAAATTTAAAGCAATAATAAAAGTGTTTGACGAAGAAAAAGAATATGCAAACTATGATATAAAATTTGTAGAAAATTTAAGTGCAGTTTCTAATATAAGTGATGAAGAAAATATTGCTCCTGAAGAAAAAGAAGTAAAAAATTTAGAAAATGAAAATAAAAAAGATAAAGAATTACTATTTGGATATGAAAGAGATAAAGAAAGATCGGGCACAGCAGGAACTGCTGGAAATTTTTTTCAGGGAGTGGACGGCGTGGTGCCCGGAGCATGTGATATATCAGTTCTGTGCGGTGG
>JAAWJE010000060.1 GCA_022796725.1 Clostridia bacterium
ATAAACATGATAAAGTAAATTATGCAGTAACAGATTCAGAACTTATATTAGATAAAGAAAAAAGAAAAATTATTCTTAAACTTAAAATAGATACAAAAGTATGTCCAGTTCTTGAATATTTTGAAATATTTATGGAAAGAACAATGATGAGTAAACACGCTGCTCAATATCTAGGACTTTGGTTTGAACTTAATATTAATGATACTAATTTGTTATAGGAGGGAAATACATTGAAACAAGAAAAAACGACAAAAATTTTAGAGATGATTTTATTAATAATTTCTATTATATTAATAATAGTAATTTCATTTTTTGGAATTTTACGTAAGAATTTGAATTCATGGGAAAATATCATACCAAATTATGAACTTGGAAAAGAACTAAGTAAAATGAGAGTTTTAACATTTTCAATAGATACATCAACTAAAGAAGTAGAAGAAAAAAGTGAAGAAACTTCAGATGAAACTTCTGCTGATGTAGATAAAACTGTTTCAAAGGATGACGAAAACTCAAAAGATGAGGACAAGTCAAAAGAAACAGAAAAGACTGAAGAAGCAGAGAAAAAAGAAGTACCTGTTAACCCTGAAGAAAATCTAACAAAAGATAATTATGAAAAATCAAAAAGTATTATAGAAAAAAGATTAGCAAAAGCAGAAATTACAGATAGTGAAATAGTAGTAAATAAAGAAACTGGAGATATAAATATATATGTTCCATTTAATGATTTTGCTAACAAAGTATCAGATTATGTAACAAAACAAGGAAAAATCGAAATAATAGATACAGAAACAAAAAAAGTTCTTATACCACAAAATATGATTTCATCTGTTTCTGGATATTCAACAATTAGTTCTTCTGATAATGAAGAAGAGCAAACAACTTCTTCTAACAATGAAACAAAATATGATTTTGGATTACAGCTAAAATTTACAAATGAAGGAGTAAATAAACTTGCAGAAGTAACAAAAACATATATAGATGTATTAGATGAAGAAGGAAAATCAAATCCTAAAACAGTTGATTTGCAAATAGATGGAGAAACTGCATACACAACATATTTTGATCCAGATGGAACATATACAGAATTAAATATTCCAATTTATTCAGGAATTTCTAAGGAGCAATATGATACTTACAGAGAAAATGTTGATGTGAAAGAGACAAATATAAATACTGGACTTATGCCAATAGTTTATGTTGCAAATGAAACAACATATTTAGAAAATGATTTTAATAAAAATGTTATAATTATTGGAATTATAATATTTGCTATAATAAATATAATTTTAGGAATTGTTTTAATAGTAAAATACAAAGGAAAAGGATTTTTAGCATTTATTGCACAAGTGCGGATATATAGCAGTATATTTACTATTAATAAGAATAGTAAAAGAAACTCTTACTATATTTGGTATGATTTCAGTAGGTGCACTTGCATTAATAAACTTCATGTTTATAGCAAAATTATTATCTGATGTAAAGAAATCATTTACTGAAAAATGTATAGATTTAGGAATGAAGTTAATGCCAGTTATAATAGCCGCAATAGTATTTGTATTTGCATCTAGTATAGAATTAAAATCAGTAGGTGCAGTATTATTCTGGGGATTATTAATATTAATACCATACAATCTAATATTTACTGAAAATATGCTTAATATAAAGAAACATCTTGAGAAGATTGGAGGTAAAAAATAGTGAAAGCAAAAAATAAATTTTTATATATAATAATGATAATTACTATTATTATAGGTGGTGTAGTAATAGGAGTAAAAGGATTTAATTACAGTTTAGAGAACTCTAATCATCAAAGACTAGAAATAATATTAGATTCTGCTTATAATGAAAAAGAGATGAATGAAATTGTAAAATCAGTTATCAAAGATGCGTATATAGTAAGAACATCATCTTTATTTAAAACAACTGTTGCAATAGATTCAAAAGATTTTTCAGATGAAGAAATAACATCTATATTCAGTAAAATAAATGAAAAATATGGAACAAATTATAGTATGAAGACTATAAAACTTAAAAGTATTATAGATGAATATGAACTTTCTAATGTTTCATCTATGAAAGAGAAAGAAGTAAATGAAAAGATAGCACAAATAAAAGAAAAATATAATTTAGAATTTACAAAAGAAGAATTAGCAGACACTTCAAGTATAAAAGCAGATATATCAAATATTATAGGAATTGATATAATGGATACTATAAATAAATTTATGATTCCAGTAATAATTGCAGTAGTAATAATTCTTATTTATATTTCTTTAAGAGGAATGAAATATGATAAATTAATAGCATTAAAATCACTTTTAAAATTGATAATAACAGAAGCATTTTTAGTTGCAGTAATTGCAATAATAAGATTACCACTAAACAGTATATTAATTACAGGTCTAACAGTAATTGGATTTGCTGAACTTGTTTTATTTAATGTACAAAATGAAAAAATGATTTCAAGCAAAAAAGAAGAGAAAGAATAATTATAAATAAAAAGATAAAGGGGAAATAATATTTAAAAGTCAATGGATGTTATTTCTCTTTTTATTTCATAAATTTACTAAAATCATTGAAAAAATAATGACCCAATTGTATAATATAAAATAAAGTTAAATAGGAGTTATTAAAAGGAGGAAAAATGCCAAGACATAATAATGAAAAAATAAAAAAAGCTATGACATCAAAAGAAAGAAAAGTATTTCAAGATAAACTTAATAAATTAACTCTAATAAGAAATTATACAAAAAGTAATATTCCAGAAGATATGGAAGTAAAAAAACTACAAGAAGTTACAGAACTTTTACTTGCAGATGATAGCAAAATGGAAGATGTGGTACTTTTAGATATGGGAAGTACAGAAGAGCTTGATGCTGAAATAACAAAGGTTTTGCAAGTACAAAGAGATACTGTAAGTAAAGATGAAATAGATTCTTTATCAGGTCTTGAAAAAGAGCAGATAAAAGAATTACTTGCAAGAGGACTTTCAATCAGTGAAATTGAAAGGTTTAAAGTAGAAATTTCAAATACTCTATTACCATTAGAACCAGAAATGCTTAAAGATGAAATAATAATTAAAGCTATTCAAAATGGTATGATAAATCCTATTGAAGATGATGATTTTAAAGTAGTAGAAGTTGACACAAATATGGAACTTACATCAAACATTATGTCTAGCTCCCCTTCAGATTTAGAAGATAGCTCAGATGGAGGAAGGCAAATAGACGAATTTTCTCTTCCTGGAATGGAAATGGTAATGCAGGAAGAAAATGATACATCTTCTAAAGATATTAAATTAACAGAAGAACAATTCCTAAGAAAAATAGCAGAGCAAACAGGATATGTCGTTGTAGAAGATGAAAAAGGAAATCTTGAAGTATCAACAATTAAAGATAGAATGCAAATAACTTCTAAAGGAGGAAAATTTGACGATAAATATCTTGAAGTATTACAAAAAGAATTAGAAAAAGAAATATTAAAATATAAAAAATTAGGACTAGATTTATCAGAACTTGAAAAACAATTAAGAGATAAATTAGAAGAAAGAATTTCAGGAACAGAACTTGTTATGACTGAAAAACAAAAAGATAAAATTATTTTAAAAGCTATTACTAAAGAGCAAAGAAAAAAACAAGAAGAGAAAGTAGATAAAGAAAAAACAGAAGTTGCAGAAGCAATAGGAGTAGACCCATCTGAAATTATATCAGTAATAAGATTTAAGTCTTCTGAATCTTTTGGTCAAATAATGAACAAAAATACAAGTACAACTAATACTTATGTTGCTATAAGGTTTAAAAATGATAAATTTAAATGTTATAAAGAAGATGAATCTAAGAAAAAAGGTCAAAAAGGATATGAAGAAGTTTCAGATTATAGTGTTACTCCAGTAATGCAAGAACTAGCTCCTGCGATGAAAGATACAGCTCACTCTGGCATTACAGATGTATATGCTTGGGAAGCAAAAGCTGGTAAAACAAATGAAAATAGTAATAGATATGATGTTGTACAAATTGTTATTGCTGGTTCAAACCCAAATGATGATAAAGATACAATAATTAGAGTAACATCAGATGGAGATGTAACAATTGATGCAGTTACAAATCATGGAGATGGATATGACTTTGATAGAAATGGTGTAGAGATAACTTATCCTAGCAAAAATATGGTTATTGGTGAAAGGGAATATGAAATACATGATAAAGATACAGCAGAAAAAGAACATTCACCTAAAAGTCAAGAAATGAATAAATCTGTACAATTTTATCAAGATATAGAAAAAAGAATTGCGTTACTTGAAGAATTAATGCAAATAGATGATTTAATAAATGACCTTGAGAATGATAATACACCTGATTTAACAATAGTTGCTGGTAAAGTAATTGGAGGAGAAGGAATTAAAGCAGGTTTAGAATATTCAGAAGAAAGTAGAAAAGTACAAATAGATGAAGCAGTATCTAAAAGAGGCATGATTTTAACAGAGCTTGGATATAATGATGAAGATTTAGAATATGCAAAAAAAGAAGCTATAAGAATGAAAGAGGCAGAATCAGAAAAGACTATATATAGTAATCATTAATAAAAAAGGAGAAGATTTAACTTATGGATATAAAAAAAAGAAATATAGTAATTGGTGGAGCATGGCCTTATGCTAATAGCTCACTTCATTTAGGACATGTTGCAGGACTTATCTCAGGTGATATTTTAGCTAGATATTTTAGACTAAGAGGAGATAATGTAATATATACTTCTGGTTCTGATTGTCATGGAACACCAATAACAGAAAGAGCTAGAAAAGAGAAAAAAAATCCTAGAGAAATAGCAGAATATTATGATAGAGAATTTAATGAGTTATTTGATAGATTTAACTTTTCTTATGATTTATTTTCTAAGACAGACTCTGAATATCATAAAGAAAAAGTAAAACAGCTTGTTAGAAGATTATATGATAATGGATATATATATGAAAAGATAGAACCTCAAACTTATTGTGAGAACTGCCAAAGATTTTTATCAGATAGAGAAATAATATTAAAATGTCCAGAATGTGGAGAAGAAACAAAAGGAGACCAATGTGATAATTGTCTTCATGTTCCAACAACTGAAGAACTTCTAAAGGGAAATTGTATAGAATGTGGTAGTAAAGCTGTAAAAAAAGATAATAAAATATTATATTTGGCCTTATCTAAATTTCAAAAGAAAATAGAAGAAAGAACTGAAGAATGTAAACATTTATGGAGAATAAATGCTAAAAACGAAACAGAAAAATATTTAAAGCAAGGGTTAGTAGATAGAGCAATAACAAGAGATTTAGACTGGGGTGTTGAAGTTCCAGTAGAAGGATATGAGGATAAAAGACTATATGTATGGATAGACGCAGTTTTAGGATACTTAACAAATACAATGAAAATTTGTGAAGAAAAAGGAATGAACTGGGAAGACTTCTGGAAAGAAGGACATAACAATAAAATCTATATGTGCCATGGAAAAGATAATATAATGTTTCATAGTATAATACTAAATGCTTTATTATTGGGACAAGAGGATAACTACCATTTAGTAGATGTAATAGTATCTGCTGAATATCTAAATTATAATAATCAAAAATTTTCAAAAAGTAAAGGAATAGGAATTACTGGATTAGAAGCATTAGATTTATACCCAGTAGACTCACTTAGATACCATTTAGTAAGTAATGGACCAGAGAAAAAAGATACAAACTTCTCACCAGAAGATTTTGTAAATACTCATAATGGAGAAATATTAAATAAATTTGGAAATTTAGTAAATAGAACTTTAAGATTTAAGAATTTAGATAAAATAGAACTTTCAAAAATAGATAACAGGATGAAATTAAAAATAGAGAAAATATATGATGAAGTAGGAAATTTAATTGAAAACTTAGAGTTTAGAGAAGCAACTAGAAAAATAATGAGTTTAGTAGAAGATGCTAACAAATATTATGATGAAAGAGAACCTTGGAAACAAAGAAAAGATGATATAGAAGGATTTAATGAGACTATATTTACTTGTGCAAATATTATAGCTAATTTATCAAACTTATTTGAACCAATAATGCCAGATACTACAAAGAAAATAAGAGAATACTTAAAACTTGAAAAAGCGGAATGGAAACCAGTAATACTTGAAAAAGAGATAGAACTTTCAAATATAGAGCCATTATTTGAGAGAATTAAATTAGAAGAAAAATAATAATAAGAGGTAATAAAATATGGGAAAATTATTTGTTATTGATGGAACTGATGGAAGTGGTAAACAAACACAATTTGAAAAATTAAAAGAGAATTTAGATATAAGAGGAATAAAATATAAAACAGTTTCTTTTCCAAATTATGATAGTCCATCATCTTCACTTGTAAAAATGTATTTGTCTGGAGAATTTGGAAAAGACCCAAAAGATGTAAGTGCTTATGTAGCTTCTACTTTTTATGCAGCAGATAGATATGCAACATACAAAAAAGATTTTGAGGAATTTTATAAAGCTGGTGGAATAATACTTGCAGATAGATATACTACTGCAAACATGGTACATCAGGCAGGAAAAATCAGCGATGAAAATGAAAGAGAAAAGTTTATAAAATGGTTATTTGACTTAGAATTTAATATATATGGAATTCCAAAACCTGACTTAGTATTCTTTTTAAATATGCCACCTAAAAATTCAATGGAACTTATAAAAAATAGAGAAAATAAATTTACCCATAATACTGAAAAAGATATTCATGAAAGAGATAAAAATCATCTTATAGACAGCTATAACGCTGCTTGTAGTTTAGTAGATAAATATGGTTGGACAGAGATAAAATGTATAGAGAATAATAAAATAAGAGAAATAGAAAGCATAAGTGATGAAATAATAAATTATGTGCTAAAAGAATTAGGAGAATAATATGAAAATAGGATTTTTTGGAGGCTCTTTTAATCCACCAAGTATTGCACATTTAAAACTTGCTAAAAAAGCTATAAAAGAATGTAAATTAGATAAGGTTATATTCGTTCCTATTGGAGATTTTTATGACAAAGAAGACTTAGCACCAATATCAGATAGAATTCAAATGCTTAAAATAGCATGTAAAAATTGTAATGATATTGAAGTATCAGATTTTGAAAAAGATTTTAAAGAAAAAGTATATGCTTGTGATATATTTAAAATTATTACAAAAAAATATTTAAAAGATGATGTATTTTTCCTAATGGGAGAAGACAATTATTTGAAACTTAATTCTTGGAAAAACTATAAAGAACTTTTAAATTATAAATATATTATATTTGAAAGAAATAAAGAAGTAAAAATAGAAAATAATTCAAATATATATTTAATAAAATGTGAAAATACTAAAGAAATAAGTTCTACTTTAATAAGGGAAAAGATAAAGAACAATGATTCTTTAGAAAATATAATTGATAAGGATGTAGAAAAATTTATTTTAAAGAATGAGTTATATAATAGCTAGAAAGAGAAAATTATATGGTTGAAGTTTTTATAAAAATAATAAAGGGTATGATTATTGGAATTTCAGCAATGACTGCTGGAGCAGGAACATTTGCTATAATTTTAGGTATATATGATAGATGTATGCAAATAATTGCAAATCCATTTAAAAATTTTAAATCTAATTTAAAATATATTTTGCCTATTGTAATTGGTATAGGTATAAGTGTTTTAATTTTTGGAAAATTAGTATTATATTGTTTATCAAATTATGAAGCATATTTTAGATGTGTTTTGCTTGGAATAATAATAGGAGGAATACCAACATTATTTAAGGTAGCCAATAAAAAAGGATTTAAGAAAAAATATCTTATAAGTACATTAGTAGCATTTATATTTACTATAATACTTACTGAATTTGCAAATACGATAAAAGCAGGAAAAACAGTAGAATATATTACTACAATTGAACTTATCATATATGGAGCAATATATGCTTTTGGAGCAGTAATGCCTGGAATGACAACTATTCATATACTGGAATATATGGGAGTATTATCTACAATTATGAGTGGATTGTTTGAAATTAATTTAGGAATAATAATTCCATTTGGAATTGGATACATAATATTAGCACTTACTACAGCAGGAATGATAACATATTTATTTAATAAATTTTATGGAATGACATATTATGCAATTATTGGATTTTCTATAACATCTCTTGTAATGTTTATTCCTAATTTCTCAAATGCTTTTGAAACAGTAGTTGGAGTTATAATGGGAGTAGTATCAGCAGTAATTATATATCTAATTACAAGACTAGAAGATTATACAAATAGAAATAGAGAAAAAATTAGCACAGTAGATAAAAAAGAAGGTCAAAAGGAGTAACAAATGAAAAGTAAATTTTTAAATTCTGTTGCAGCATTAATGAATTTTTTATTTGGTGTAATTATTTTGGTATATAGTTTTATAGCACCAAATGAAGCTAGAGCAACAGCAAATGAAATTGTAATAATGAATCAAATTCATTTATTCACACTTTTAATACTTATAGCAGTAACTGTTGCAAATCTTATTCTACTTATAGCAAATAGACATAATGGTATTTTTTTATTTGCATATATTATTTCAATTTTAGCATCAGCTTTTTATATATTTAATTTCGAAATTATTTCAATACTTTATTTATTAAGTGCACTTCTTATATGTATGCAAGTGTTAAGAGAAAATATTATAGAAAAAACAAATAACATTTTTATGATTATACTTAGCATAATCATTTCATCAATAATATTACTTGGATTATATTCACTTACATATAAAGACTTTGTTGTAGAATTAGATAAAAAAGAAAATATTGGTCAAATTAAGTATGATGAAGATTATTTTAAAAATATATCTGAACTTGGATTAAATGATCTTTATATAAATGTACAAAAAGATGGAAAATGGGGATATATAAATCAAAAAGGAGAAAAGGTAATTGACTTTAAATATGATTATGCTTCTCCATTTGTACAAATAGAAAAAAACAATAAAAAATTTGATATAGCTTTAGTATGTATAGAAGATACAGGAGAAATAATACTTAAGAATGAAAGAATAGTATATTCCTATAAAAATAATATTGATTTAGAGGATTATGAGGCTCAATATGATAAATTAAGAGAAATATATGTACATGTTTTAAAACAAGAAAAAGACTTTGATGAAAATATAATTTCTAATATAAAAGATAGAAAACATAAGATTTCTGCTTATGAAGAAAATGGGTATATATATCCATTTAATGATGATTATGATATACACATAAAAGTATCATCACAAATGCGGAAGAACAAATAGATATGAAATTGTAAAAAAGACAGGAAATAAAAATGTTAAAATTAGTATTGATTGTGATAATTTAGCTTTTGATTCTAATTATTTATATGTATATAATAATGGATATTTACCTTTTTATAAAACTTCAGAAAAAATCCAAGGGTATTATACAACTGAAATGAAAAGAGTTGAAGTTGAAGGGGACATACAAATATTAGATTTTTTTGAAAATAATATTTTAGTAAAAGATTATAATACAAATGTAGAATATTTTATAAATGAAGCAGGAGATATAGTATCTGATAAATATTTAGATATATATGTATATGATAATGGATACATTGTAAAGAAAATAAATGGAAAATATACATTAATAAATAAAAAATTTAAACAAATAATAGATAAAGAATTTTATTATATAAATCCTAATTTTATAGATTATAATTTCTTAATATGTGCGGACTTACCACAAAATATTGAAATAAATAAAAGTGGAATACCAACTAA
>JAAWJE010000023.1 GCA_022796725.1 Clostridia bacterium
CAAAATGAAGGAAATAGACAAGTAAAAAGAAACATTGACCATTACAATTTAGATATGATAATAGCATTAGGATACAGAGTGCAATCACAAGTTGCAACAAGGTTTAGAATATGGGCGACAGAGAGACTACATGAATATATGCAAAAAGGTTTTACAATGGATGATGAAAGATTAAAACAAGGAGGAAATAGATATTTTAGAGAATTATTACAAAGAATTAGAGATATTCGTTCATCTGAAAGAAATTTTTATCAACAAGTTACAGACATATATGCAACATCAATAGATTATGATCCAAGAGCAGATTTAACAAAAAAATTTTTTGCGACTGTACAAAATAAGTTACATTACGCAGTGCATGAGCATACAGCAGCTGAAATTATATATGAAAGAGTAGATAATGAAAAGCCATTTGTAGGAATGTCTAATTTTAAAGGAGATTATATAACAATTGATGATGTAAAAATAGCAAAAAATTATTTATCAGAGATAGAATTGCAAAGATTAAATTTATTAGTATCACAATTTTTAGATTTTGCAGAATTGCAAGCTTTAGAACAAAGAGAAATGACGATGAATGATTGGATAAATGAATTAGATAATCAAATAGTACAAAATAAAAGAAAGTTATTAGAGGATAATGGAAAAATATCACATAGAGAAGCAGTAGAAAAGGCAGAAAAAGAGTTTGAAATATATAGACAAAGAGAAATGAAACAATTAGAAAGTGATTTTGATAAAATGATAAAAATGTTAAATGAAAGTAATAAATAATTTTGATATTTTAAATGCATTAGAAGATGAACATATAATAGGAGGAAGTACGCATAAAGCTAAATCAACCTACTTAACAGAAAAAGGATTGGAAAAGGCAAAAGAACTAATGATAAAATATAAGATTAAAGAAAATTAAGGTATGAAATTAGGAAGGATTAGAGTAAAATCTGAACCTTCTATTTTTATACCCAAAATTAAATTAAAGAAAGCGAGGATGATTTTATGATAAATCAAAGAATAATTGTATAGGCGAGGAATATGAAGTAGAATTACAAAATAATATTTTAAAGCTATATGTTCCAGAAACATTACCAAAAATAAAACAAGGTGTAAACTATGCACAAAAGAGAATGATAAGTAACATCTCATGGAATGTAAGAAAATATGAAGGTTTGTTTTATCATAAAACTGTTATTGTAATTATAAAGATATATGATAATAAGACGATATGGGATGCGGATAATAGAAATGTTAAACCAATCCATGATGGATTAATACATGGAAGAATTGTAAAAGATGATAATATCTATTGTAGTAGTTATATGGTACAAGGATATTATTCAAATAGACCACATACTGAAGTCTATGTAATAGCAGATGATGAAATTACAAACATAATAAACAAAAAGATAAGATAAAATACATATACAAACATAGCAAAATTTTTAGAAAAAATTGAACTAAAATTTTGCTATGTTGTTTTTATACTTAAAATTAAGTAATAACAACATTTTATAAGAAAAGCAAACGCAAAAATTGTCTAGAGTAGAGGTAACATATACAATATGTTGTCTCTACAAAGGTGCAATTGATGAGATGATTTAAGGGATAAATTAAAGAAAAATTTTGAGGAAGAGGTGAGTTTTGAAATGGGTGAAGGAATAAGAGTGCAGAATAGAGATATAGAATTATTGATATTTTTAGGAAAGTATAAAGTTATATCATTAGATAATACAAGATACATTTATGAAACGGTAACATATCAAGAAAAAAGGATGGTAGTATTAGCAAAACATAACTATATTAGAAGATTAAAACACAGATATATAACACTTGGAATTAAAGGAAAATGATATTTGCTAGAAAATGGATTTGAAGTCTTATAAAAGAAGAAAAGCAAGGTTTTGGAAAGTCCAACTTGATTTATATAGGTAAGATTGAACATGCAAAATTGCAGAAAGAGCACATTAGCACAGAAAATTATATAGAAGCAGATAATGAACAAGCAGATAATCGAACAAAAGAAGATTCTCATATGAGAGGAAATACGATTAATGATACAGAACTTTTACGAGCAAATAAGAAAGATAATATTAAACATAAAAATAGTAATATAGATGTTAGTCAGTCTAAAACGGATAATGAAAATTTAGAATGTATAAAACAAAACTGTGAACTATACTTATTTGATGAAAGACAAAGAAATATTATAGAAAATGCGTTAGATATAATGTTTTATTCAAAAGAATTAAAAATAGAACAAGCAGTTTTACCAAGAGAAAATGTAAGAAGTAGGATGCAAATATTAAATGCATCTATTATTTTTTATGCCTTTGACAAGTTAAATAATTTAAAGCCAGATACTCGAATTTATAATAGCACTAATTTTATGATAAGTTGCTTGTATAATGCAATAACAGAGTATTATTCGGATAGTGATTGCAATTTAAAATTGATTATGGAGGTGGATAGTAAAATTACAATAAAATATGGTAAAACACTAGAAATTTTATGTTATTTGTGGTATAAAAGTAGATAGAAAAGAGGGATATTGTGAAAATATATTTAGTAAGGCATGGGCAAACTGACTCAAATTTAAAGAAAGTATATGATAATGTTGAATTAGATGAAGATATTAATGAAAACGGAATAAAACAAGCAGAAGAATTAAGAAATAAAATTATGAATATAAAATTTGATATAATTTATTCTTCACAGTTAAAAAGAGCTATACATACAGCTAATATTATAAATTATAATAATAACAAAATTATTATTGACAAAAGATTAGAAGAAAGGAATACAGGCAATCTTGCAGGTAAACCATTAGAATATACAAACCGTAAGGTTTATTGGGATTATTATTCTAATATTAAATATGGTACAGAGGAAAGTATTGACCATTTATTTAATCGTGTAAACAGTTTTCTAAATGAATTGAAGAACAAAAATTACAATACAGTGTTGATAGTAGCGCATAGTGGAGTATCAAAGGCTTTTTACGCATATTTTAATGGAATTCCCAAAGATGGAAAATTTTTGAATTTAGGATTGAAAAATGGAGAAATAAAGGAATATGAACTTAAATAATAGGAAAGGAATTAAGTGATAATGGATAAAGATTTTGAAATGTTAATAAAAGAAGCTAAAAAAATTAGCTGTAAAAAAGAACTAACTAAATACGCAACGATTGGTCAAGTAGGAAGTGCATTACTTACAAAAGATGGAAATATATATACAGGAGTATCAATGGAAGCAAAATGCAATTTAGGAAATTGTGGAGAACATGCAGCAATAGCAGAAATGTTAAAAAATAATGAAAGCGAAATTGATAAGATAGTAGCATATTCAGCCAAAGGACAAATTTATGCACCATGTGGTAGATTAGAGAATTAATTCGTATGGTTAATGATAATAATTTGAATACTAAAGTGATGGTAGCTGAATATAAAGTATGTTTATTAAAAGATTTGTTGCCAGAGATGTATATAAGTAAAAAAGATAATAAGGAAAATGGTAATTAAAATACAAGGAAGGATGAACACAATGGTAAAAGTAGTTATTTTAAATGATACAAGAAATTCTAATAAAGATAAATTTGAAAATGATGATGGCTTTTCTGCTTATGTAGAAGTTGAAAACAATAAAATTTTATTTGATGTAGGACCAAGTGAAAAATTTATGAAAAATGCAGAGAAGTTAGGACTAGACTTAAATAAAGTAGATACCATAGTATTAAGTCATGGTCATTATGATCATGGTGATGGACTTCAATATTTTAATAATAAAGTAGAATTTATAGCTCATCCTAATTGTACCCTAAAAAGATGGTGGAAAGATGACCATTCACATTATTCAGGAATAAAATTAACAAAAGAAGAATTATAAAATAAATATAAGGTGCATTTTACAAAAGAGCCATATAAAATTAACAAAAATACATATTATTTAGGGGAAATTATAAGAAAATATCCAGTAAATCTTACAAAATGGGTACTTGAAAATGGACAAAACGATGAAGTGCTAGATGATTCTGGAATCGTGATAAATACAGAAAATGGAATAATAGTAATTGCAGGATGTAGCCATAGTGGTATATGTAATATAGTTGAACATGCAAAAATGATTACAAACAATAATAAAGTATTAGCTGTAATAGGAGGTTTTCATTTAAGAGAACTAGATGAAAATACGAATAAAGTTATTGAGTACATGAAAAATAATGTAGAAGAAGTAATATTAGCACACTGTACAGCAGATGAAGTTTGCAATAAATTTGTAAATGACTTGAAAGGGAAAATAAAAGTATCTGTTACAGAAGTTAGAAAAGAATACCATTTTTAATTCAACAAATACTATTACCTTTCAACATTTTACTGACGTCGGTAAAATGATAAAAATGCCTAAAGGAGTAGAAAAATGATAAAAAATATAATATTTGATTTATCTGAAGTAATAATTTCTGGATTTCACAAAATAGAAGAGATAATTGAAAAAAATACTAATATAAAAGCAGAAGAATTTCTAGCAAAACGAAGAGAAGTAGAAGATATATTTTTAGAGGCAATGAAGGGAAAATACACAGAAGATGAATATATAGAAATATTAATAGAAAATACTAATTGGAATATAAATAAAGAAATTATAAAAAAATCTATTAGACAGAATTTAGATGTAAAAGTAGAAGGAACAATGAAAATAGTAGAAAAGCTAAACAAAAAGTATAATCTTATTTTATTATCAGATCATATAAAAGAATGGGTAGAATATATATTAAATACTAATAAAGATTTAGAAGTATTTAAACATAAATATTTTTCATATGAATATGGAATGTTAAAAGAAGATGAGAGAACTTTTAAATATATTTTAGAAAAAGAAAAAATATTAGCATCAGAAACAATATTTATAGATGATAACAAAGATAATGTAAAAATGGCAAATAAAGAAGGAATTCAAGGAATAGTATTTGAAAATGCAAAACAATTAGAAAAGCAACTGAAAGAAATGAATATAATATTGTAGGGGTACATTGTATGTGCCCTTAATAAAATTATTTACATTTTTACCCCTAAAAACACATATAATATAACAACAAATTAAAAATGAAGGGATGAATATATATGAATGGAAAAGGATTAGATTTTAAGCATAAAGAAGTTATTAATATAAAAGACGGAAGAAGGTTACGGATATGTGCAAGATGTCACAGCAGACTTAGAAAGTGGAGTAATAACCTCTATAATGGTTGCAAGAAAGAGAATAGATATAATAGATTTGAATTTGTGAGAATTCGTAGGAAAAATAGCTATGTTACAAACAAGAATCAAAAAAGGACAGGCTATGTTGTAAGAGAACAATATTGCTATGATGTGATTTGTAAGGTGGAGATGTGAAAGCTTAAAAGTAGAAATTATCAATATATCAATATTATGAAACAAATGTTGGTATAAAAAATAGGAAAAACTTGACAAATAAAAAAGAAAAATATATAATCAATATGGCTAATACTAATTAATATTTTTCTTTCATTTACAAAATTTCTTTTGTATATTGTGTTTATTTATATATATCATTAGAATTCTAATTTGTAAATAGAAGAAGCAAAAATGTAACAAAAAAGATTTGGTTTTGTAAAGATATTGTAATATTAGACTATTTACGAAAGATTGGAGGAAACGAACAATGGCAAAAAAAATATTAGAAGTTACTAAAGAAACAAGAACTGGAAGAAATATTGAATTTCAGGATACAAGAAATCACAAAAAGATAAGAATTGAAGAATTAGTCAATAGACTTGAAACAGGAAATTCAGCTTATAATGCCGATTATTGTGTTAAGCATGATAAAAATGGTGTAAAATATGTAGCTTCAAAACCAGATGGAAATGATAAAAACAATCTAGGATAGTAGAAAGAGAAAATAACTTCATATATTATGAGGTTGTTTTCTTTCCAATTTAGAAGACAGGAGAAAACAGGTTATAAATAGAAGTGACAATAAAAAGTCAATGTATAGTGAAGATTATTGTACTTAGGTTTAGAAAAGTGCTAATACATAAGGAATTAAACTTAATAATAGTAAAATGACAATTTTGAAACAAGAAAGTAGGAGATAAATGATGAAGATAAATAAGAAAAGAATAAACAATATAGAAAAATATTTGCTGGGAATTAAAGATGGAGTAAATATAAATATTCTTTACCAGATAGGAAAAAATGATGATAAAGTTATTAAATGTGGATTTAGTGAAACACAAGATTTAGGAGAAGAAATATTACCAGAAGTATGTGGACCAGTAACTAGATTCAATGCTTATGGGAGATTTGATATTCTCAAGGACGAAGAACGAGAGAAAAGAACAATAGAAAGACCATATCATATTATAGATTGGCATGGAAATGATCATTATGGATATGCTCATGATGAAAGAGAATGCTATAAAAGAAAATTTATAGAACCACCAGGAATAGAATTAAGAATAATTGAAAAAGAGTGCAAAAAATGTATTACTGTAAAGCCAATAGTAAAAGTATTAGAAAATTATGAATTGATAAAACATCAAATTAATTTGTTTTTAGAGTTATTTGAAGAATGTGAAATATTAGAAGAAAATGAAGAATTGTTTGACAAAGTAGAAGTAAAAAAACTAAATTGGAAGATATTACCTAAAGGAGAGTATCCATGGAAAAAAATACAACCACATGTTAGAACAATTATAGATAGAATGCCCCCAAATATACAACATATAGTAGAAGAAAATATAAAAGAAATATCTTCATATAATCCAGAATTTGTAGCAATAGGAGAAGGAGGATTTAATGGATACTTGATTTATGGATTTAAGGATAAAGACTTTGTTATTTTAGAATCAAACGAATTGGGAAATGCAACATATATACTAGATAATGACTGGGAACAGATATCTAAACTTACTAAAGCACAAATACTCAACAGTAATTTAGAAAAAGACAGATATATTCATACAAGTAAATGGAAAGAAAAAATCTCTAGTCTGTTTAATTAGGATAAAGAGAGGTGAAATTTATTGAACTGCACAAAGATATTTATGTAAGCAGTTCATTTTTATATAAATTTATTGGAGCTGTAATTTATTTTTAATTAATACTTTTTATGAAAAAATGTAAAAATATGTAAAATTTCAGGTATTCTATTTAAAAATTATAAGTTAGATGATATAATAAGAACAATTGAAAAATAGATTTAAGAATGCAGGGAGTGAAATAAATGTATAAGAATTTAAAAGAAATAATAGATAGTTTTAATACAACACCTTTTCTATTTGTTGGTTCAGGAATAACAAGACGATATTACGGTTTACCTAGTTGGAAAGGATTATTAGAAATATTTATAAACAAAATATCAAATGACGAATTCGCCTTTGCATCATATGAAAACAAAGCAAAAGAATTAATTAAAAATGAAAATGAATTATATCCTAAAATAGCAGAACTTATAGAGAAGGATTTTAATAATTTATGGTTTAGAAATGACAGAAATATTAGGAACTTAGACCAATACTATTCTAATAAAGTAAAGCGAGAAAGTGTATCACCATTTAAAGCAGAAGTTGCTATGTATATAAAAAATAAATCTAACATTTCAACAGAATACATAGAAGAAATAGAAAAATTGAAGAAATTATCTATTAGAAGTATATCCGGCATTATTACAACAAATTATGATGATTTTTTTGAGGATAATTTTGAAGGATATAAGAGATATGTTGGACAAGATGAATTGATATTTTCTGGAATACAAGGTATAGGAGAAATTTATAAGATACATGGAACGATAGAAGAACCTAAAAGTATAGTAATTGATTCGAAAGATTATAGTGAATTTGATGATAAAAGTAGTTATTTAGCTGCAAAATTAATGACTATATTTATAGAACATCCAATAATCTTTATAGGATATTCAATAAGTGATATCAATATACAAAAAATTTTAAATTCAATAATTAAATGTCTAGATACTGAAAAAATAGCAAAATTAAAAAACAGGTTTGTTTTTATAGAATATAATACTGGTGTGAAAAATTATGAAATAAGTGAATATACCATGAAAATGGAAGAAAAATTTTTAGAAATGACCAAAATAAAGATGAGTGATTTTTCTATATTGTATGATGAATTATATAAAAAGAAAAATAAAATTCCAGCAAAGATATTAAGATATTATAAAGATGAATTATATAATTTTGTTATAACAAATGAACCTACTAACACTATTAAAGTAGGTAATATTGAAGATGAAAGAATAAAAGATGAAGAATTAGTTATGGCAATAGGAAAAGTTAAAGAAGTTGCATTTGATGGGTTAAGGGGATTTTCAGCGAATGAGTGGTATAGGGATATCATCATGAATGATAAAAGGTTTAAGTCAGATGATATACTGGAGCAAATTGGTCTAAAATTGCTAAGAGAAAATTCGAATAGACTACCATTGAATAAATATTTAAGCCAAACTGACAAAAAATATGAGGAACTAGAAAAAATTGCACTAGAAAATAATTTCGATAATATAATAAGCAAAAGCATAAAGAATAGTAGACACAGAATGAAATATAATTCTATTGAAGAAATATGGAAAGAGCATAATAATTGGGAACATGCTTTGAGCCAAATTGCTCATTTAGAAGAAGATAAAATAGATATAGAGGACTTGGAAAAAATATTAATAGAAATATTTAAAAAAGATAATGATATACTTGAAAGTAATAATAATATTTTAAAAAGCAATTTAAGAAGGGCAATTAGAATATATGATTATTTAAAATATGGAAAAAATAAAAGAGCTTTCTAAGACATAGCACTCAATATTAGAATACCAGAAATAGAAAACCCTTAAAATTCCATTGCGATAGTACACCTAAGAACAAGCACTCAACAATTAGAACACCTTTCTTATTAGCACTATATAATCATTATTTGTATTATATAGAATTCTATTCAAAAAGTCTATATTTTTTACTAAAAATGTTAAAATTTTTATAAAATTATATATTGAAAAGAGATAAATTTAAATAAAGAAATAGGAGGAAATAGAGTAAAATCTGTGCCTTCTATTTTTATACCCCAAAATTAATTTAAAGAAAGTGAGAGTGATTATTTATGAAAGAAGAAATCATAGAATCAATTAAGAAAATTGAAAAAATAAGTAATGAATTATTACAAACAAAAGAAGAAGTAAAAGATGAAGAACTAGAAAGATATTTTTATAGACTAGAGAAAACAAGAATGGATATGTATGATACAGTAAAACAAAGAAATTTATGGAGAGAATTTGATGATGCTGAAACAATAGACTTTATAGATGAAGAATATAGAGTAAAGCTAGAAGATGGTATATTAAAAATATACATTCCAGAAACATTGCCAAAGATAAAACAAGGTGTAAAATATGTACAAAAGCGAATTATGAGCAATATATCATGGACAGTAAGGAAATATGAGAAACTATTTTATGATAAATGTGTAATGGTGATAATAAAAATATATGATGATGCAAAAATATGGGATGTAGATAATAGAAATGTTAAACCAAT
>JAAWJE010000016.1 GCA_022796725.1 Clostridia bacterium
GATGAAACAGGAAAAGTTTTAGATTATACAACAGTATATAAAGAAAACCCTAATTTAGCACAAGGAATGATAAAAACTATACAAGAAGGAATAGATGGAAGCCAACAGGTTATAATAGTAAAGACATATTCTGGTAGTGAATATATTGGAGAAGAAAGATTAACAAGTAGAATAACTAAAGGAAGTATTGATAAAGTAGTAGAAATAGGAACTGGAAAAGAAGTATATTCTTATAAAGTAAAAGTAGGAGATACACTTATTGTTACTCCAGCAAGTCTTACTTTAAGAAAATCTAATAATACAAAATCAGAAAAAGTATGTGTACTAAAAAATAATGATGAAGCTTCATTAATTGAAATAAAAGAAGAATGGTATAAAGTAAAGTACAAGTCTTATATAGGATATGCTCAAGCTAATTGTTTTGTAGCTAAAGAAAAAAAGCAAGATTCAACAATAGAATTTAAAGATGGTGTTAAATATTCTAAAGAGGAATTACTTAAAACTTTAGATTTTGAAATGAAATTAAATAAACCAAGTGGTTTTACTTTAGATCAATTTAAAAAGGTACTGTCAGGAAACCCAGCAGATACAAAGCATGTAATAGAAGATAATGCAAAATATTTCTATTATGCTGAAAAACAATATAATATTAATGGTATTTATTTAGCTGCTATGGCAATTCATGAAGGCGGATGGGGTAAATCTAAAATATCTAATGATAAGAAAAATTTATTTGGATATGGTGCTTATGATAGAAACCCTTATAGTAATTCATATAATTTTGAAACTTATGCAGAGGGAATAGATTTAGTAGCAAGAGCATTAGTAAAAAATTATTTGAATGAAAAAGGTACAAATATTTATGATAATAATAAAGCAACAGGAAGATATTATAATGGACCAACTTTATCAGGGGTCAATAAAAAATATGCTTCAGATAAAAATTGGGCAAAAGCAACTTATAAATGGATGACTTATTTATATAATAGATTATAAAAGCATTAATGGCACTTAGTTTATTAGCTAATTGCCATTATATTTATTAAATTAAAATATTAAATAACAAATTTACAATAATATTATTGCTATTTTTATTAAAGTATTGTATGATAATATATGTATAAATTTAGGCGAAAACCAAAAAAATGGGGGATACATAAATGAAAAAAATGTTATATTATGTTGTTGCAATATTTATGATAATAATATTACTTTCAATTCCAACTTACGCATCATCAGATATTGCTAAGGAAAAAAATGTTTTGGAAACAGAAAATGCAACAAAATTCTCACAAATGAAAGAAGAATTTAAATCAAAATTTGCTCAGTACTCAGATAAGTATGGTTCAAATGTTTATGGAGGAGTAGCATTAGTTTTAGATACAATAAGAATATATAGTATACCATTTTGTTTTGTAGGTATTGCAGTTGGTGCAATATATCAATATGTAATAGGTATAAGAAAACTAGATATAAGAGATAGAGGATTCAATTTATTAATTGCTTTTGTTACTACTCTAGTTATATGTCAAATATTACCACTTGTTTTTGCAATAGTTACTAGAGGATGGGTATTATAATATTAATACGTTTGGAGGGTTTTAACAAATGAAGATTTTATTTGCAGTAAGTAATGAAAATGTTTCTGATGCAATAGTTAAAAGTTATCAAAAAAATTATAATGATACTATTACTTATAAGAATGTATTTTACTTTAATGCAATAATTAAGGAAATTCAAAGAGATAAACAATATGATAGAATTATTATTAGTGAAGATTTAGAACCATTTGCTAATAATAATTATAATGCAATTGATAAATTTATTTATGAAAGATTGGAAGCAATATCTTCAGAAATTAAAGATTTTTCAGATAAAAGAATTCCTATAATATTGATATGTACAGATAGAAGAACCAAGTCAAGTGCAATGATTAAAAAAATATTTAATATTGATATTTATGATGCAGTAATTGGTTCAGATAGAAAAATAGAAAATGTCTGCAAATTAATAAAAGAGCCAAGAACAAAAGTAGATGCAAGACAATATTACAAAATAGATAATGAAGAAGAAGATGGAGATTCTGCAGGAGAAGACATAAGTGAAGAGGAAGTTCAAAATATAGTAAATTATTATAAAAAATTAGGAAAAAATGAAGAAAGATATGCAGACAGTTTTAATAATATAGCAACTCAATATACAGATGCACAACTTAAAATAATTATTAGATATTTACCTATAAATGTTAAAGCTGTGCTTGAAGCAGAATGTGCTAAATATCAAGAATTAGTAACATTTGATAATCCAGAGACAGTAAGAGAGACAAAAGAAAAAGAAAAGTTAAAAAGAAGAAAACAAATAGAAAGAGAAGAAGAAGAAGAGAGAATAAGAGAGAAATTGGCACAAAATAAGAAAAAAGAAGAAGCCGAAAAAAGGAAAAAGCAAAACGAATATATTCCTAATAACTCAGGCAAGGAATTAAGACAAGAAGTTAAAACTAATAGTAAGACAACAACAGGAATAGGAATATTAGATGATAAAATTAATAAACCAGCAATGCAAGGAAAAGTAGTAATTCCAAATGCAATAGATACAAAACAAGCTAGAAAAGTATTGTCAGATGAAGAAATGAATGTAAGAAAGGCTACTAAAAAAGTGAATGAAAAATCAAATGTATTAGATAATAAACCAATTAAAGAAGAAAAAATAGTAGAAAATACACCACAGCAGAAAGTTGTAGAAGAAAAGAAAGAAATAAAAAATGTAGCTAAATTACCAGGATTTGATGATATAGAAACTGACAATATAGAAGTAAACTTTAGTAATGTAGATACTAAAAAAGATGTGCAAGTTAAAGAAGCTATACAGAAAGATACAATACAAAAAGAAGAAAAAGCTGAAAATCCATTAAATATAGAAAAAACTTCTGATGAAAAGGCTATACCTCAAATAAATGATGTAGAAAAGGCACCTGCTAAAAGAGGAAGACCAAGAAAAACACCACTACCAGAAGAAAATATACCAAAACCTGCTGGAAAGAGAGGAAGACCAAGGAAAACTCCACTACCAGAAGAAGAAGCTATTCAGAAACCTAAAGGAAAAAGGGGAAGACCAAGAAAGACTCCACTTCCAGAAGAAAATATAGATGAAACAATTGAATCAAATAATATAGTAGATACTAAAGCTAAAATGCCAGAAGTAGAAAATGAGAATATAACATCTACTTTTAGTTCTTTTGATGCTTTTGAAGTACCAGAAGGAAAAACAGAAGATACAACAAGCTCAGCAATTTTACCAGGACTTGATGAAGAATTTGAAAATATAGAAATGGTAAATAAAGAGAGTGTTACTGAGCAAGAGACGACTACAAATATGATAGATGATGCTTTTACAAATTCAGATTTGAGTGATAATATAGAAGATAATAGTATAGAAAGCGAAACAAATTTACAAGAAGAAGAAACTACTACATTACCTGGTATGCTTGATATAGATTTTGAAGAAGAACAAGAAAGTAATGTAGGTAGTTTAAATCTAGAGGATGAAATAGAACAAGAAAACAATGTAAGTGGTTTAAATCTAGAAGATGAAATAGAGCAAGAAAGCAATGTAAGTAGTTTAAATCTAGAAGATGAAATAGAGCAAGAAGAAAACTTAAATGAATTTGAAAACATAAGTAATGATGATATCAATAATAATGTAACTACTTCATTACCAGGATTTGAAGATCTAGATGATATGTTATCAGGAAATAATGAAAGTCAGGAAGAAAGTACATTACCAGGATTTGAAGATGAGATTAGCTCAAATATAGCTTCTGCTACATCATATAGAGAATCAGATAAAGAGAGAAAAGAGAGTATAAAGAAATTAGAAGAAAATAGGGTATATTCAACAGGAACACTTGAAAATGTTCTTACACCAGACAAAAAAATAGTAGCTTTTATAGGAACAAGTAAAAATGGTACATCATTTATAGTAAACAATTTAGCAAGTTTATTTTCATCAATAGGAATAAAAACTGCTATATTAGATATGACAAAAAATAGAAATTCTTATTATATATATACAAATAATGATGAAAGATTAAGACAAATTTCTTATAGTGCTATAGATAAATTAGAAAATGGAATAGCAGAAGGAATTAAAGCAGATAGAAATTTAGATGTTTTTACAGCTGTTCCAAATGAAGAAAAAGACTTTTCAAATGCAGAAGCAATACTAACAACATTAATTAAAAATGAATCTCTTGTTTTAATTGACTGTGATTATGATACACCATTAGGATATTTTGCAAATGCACAAGAAATATATTTAGTTCAATCAATGGATATACTTACAATACAACCACTTACAGCATTTTTAAGAGAATTAAAAGCAAATGGAATATTAAATCAAGAAAAATTGAGAGTAGTTATAAATAAAGAAATAAAGGTTAGAGGTTTAACTTCTAAGACAGTAATAGGTGGTATGTCATTTTATAATGATCCAAGTATGTCTTATATGACAGAATTATTTAATAAAGATAAAATAAAGGCTTGTACATTACCTTTTGAAGATGCAATTTATTCTAAATATCTAGAAACATTAGTAAATTGTAATATTAGTATAAGCGGATATTCAAAAAATTTTATGAATAGTTTAAAAATTTTAGGAAATATGGTATATCCATTATTAAGTAAACAGTCTTATGTAAAAAATGGACCAGATTATGGAAGAAGTAATTTTTCAACAGAAATGAATAATACATTAAATCAAATGAGAAAGAAATATTAATATACAGTAGAAGAGGTGAATTATTTTGGTTTTAATACCGATAGTTGTACTTATAGCAATAGTCGCAATTTTAATTTTTTATAACATTAAAATTAAGAAAGAAATATCAACTTTGTCTGATATGTCAAAAAAAGTAAACAATTTAAATGTTTTGCAAAATTTTATGGACATTACAGGCGAGGATATTTCAGTTGACGAAAAAATAAAAAAAGTAAATGAAGTTCTTATAGAAAAATTTGAAATAAAATATTCAACTATTGTTGTATTTAATGGGGCAGAATATATATTAAAAGCTTCAAATACAGATAAAAAGTATTGGCCAAATTTAATGAACTTACACATGGAAGAAGTTTTTAAAGAAAGTATTTCAAATGCAGTTCCAAAGTATATAACAGTAGATGGAGAAGGAGAAAAACTTCCATATCAAAAATTAGATTTTGGTAGATCAAGATCAGCGATATTTTTCCCATTATTTATAGATAATGTTTATATCGGATATTGGATTATTGAAAGTTCTGTAATGCACGCTTTTGATAATGTTGATACAGTATTATTAGAAGTAATTAGAGATGATATAGTTGCTTTAGTTAAAACAGTTTCATATCAAGAAGCAATGGAAAGTATAGTAAGAACAGACCAATTTACTGCATTATATTCAGCAGAATATTTATATGGAAGAGCAAAAGCAAAAATAGATTCTGAGCCAACTTCAACAGTTGCTATGTTTAGAATAACAAATATAGAAGAAATAAATAATATAAATGGAAGAACAATAGGAAATAATATAATAATAGAAGTAGCAAATTGGGTAAAAACTTTAATTAATTCAGACCAAATTTTTGTAAGATATATGGGGCCAAAATTTGTAGTAGTATTTGTAGGAGAAGATAATGAAAGTGCAACAGATACACTAAAAGGTATGAGAGAAGATATTGAGAGTATAGAGTTAGAAGCAACAAATGAAAAAGGTGAAAAAGTATATGTTAGTCCAAAGGTAAATTTTGTACTATCAACTTATTACAAAGGTACAGGTGTTGAAAAAGTTACTAAAAAATTAGAAGAGTATTTAGATAGTGCTGATAAAAAAGAGCATAATATAAATTATATTTAAAAGAAAAGGAGTGAAATATATGGAGGATTTTGATAAAACAATGAACTTTAAAGTTGAAAAGGAAGACAACATAAAATCAAGAGAAATTATGAAGGAAGTATATGAGGCATTAGTAGAAAAAGGATATAATCCTATAAATCAAATTGTTGGATATATTTTATCAGGAGACCCAACATATATAACAAATCACAAAAATGCAAGAAACTTAATAAGGTCTGTTGAAAGAGATGAATTACTAGAAAAAATGTTAAAAAAATATATAGGATTAGAGTAATATGAAAGCAAGATTATTAGGAATAGATTATGGTGGAGCAAGGGTAGGAATAGCTATATCAGATGCATTGGGAATAACAGCACAAGGTTTAAAAACAATACATCATAATGGAAATGATAGAGTTTTATTAAAAGAGCTTGACGAAATTTTAAATCAATATGAAATATCTACTTTTGTTGTTGGAATGCCATATAATATGAATGGTTCGAGTTCAGAAAGAGTAGATGTTACAAATAAATTTATTCACAAATTAAAATGCAAATACAATAAAATACAAATAGAAACAGTAGATGAAAGATTAACAACAGTCGAAGCTCATAGAACAATGAACGATTTAAACATCAATCCTAAAAACAAAAAAAATATTGTAGATACAATATCAGCAGTATATATACTAGAAACTTATATGAATAAAATAAAATAATTTAGTTGCACTATTGTATAATTTAGTATATAGTATATACAATATTATAAACTGGAAAAATATTTTAATGTATTTTTATAGATTTGTAAATTTGAAAGGAGAATATAAAAAATGGATGAAAATAAGGATTTAGAACTTGATGAGGAATTAAATAATATTATAGTATTAAATGATGAAAATGGCGAAGAAGTTCAATTTGAATTTTTAGATTTAGTTGAATATGAACAAGAAGAATATGTTATATTATTACCAATAACAAATGAAGGTGAAGAAGATTTAGGTGAAGTTGTTATATTAAAAGTTGAAGAAACTGAAAGTGAAGATGAAGAGTCTTATGTTAGTGTTGATGATGAAGAAACATTAAATCAAGTATTTGAAATATTTAAAGAAAAATTCAAAGACGAATTTAATTTTGTTGATGAAGAATAATTTAATCAAAAGAAGAAAGATAGAAATTTTAAGTTATCTATCTTTTTTTATGCACAAATTATAATTATTGATTTTAAATATGTTATATGATAAAATCTAATATATATTTTACAAAGGAGATAAAGTAATATGGCTAGTATGATAAGTTATTTGCTTACTTTTTTAAGCATAATGTTCTGGTTTTTTAGACTAATAGTTGCATATTGTTTTAGTATGGAGATTGATATTGGTTTTGAGCCCTTAAATATGTGGGTTGAGATTGCATTATTATTTGCGTCAGTACCATGTATAATATTAATGATAAGAAGGAATTTATTAGGAACATTTATATACGCATTTATGTATTGGATGTATTTTGGTTCAGATTTGATAATGATAATAAACTCAATACTACAAGGAACTTTCACATCTTCAATGACTTCAACAGCAGTAGCTGCAATAGTTGGAGTTGGAATACCAGTATTTAATTTATTTGATGTTTACTTAAATAAAAATAGAGCTGGAAAATTTGGAGATAAAAAAACAGATTGGTTTTATAAAAATAAAGATTATGATAGACAGTTTGATGAAAGAGCAGATAAGAATAATTATAAATTTTAATAGTAATTCCTCCAACATTATAAAATTGTTAGGAGGAATTTATTTATAAAGTAGGAGAAAAAGATGATTGAATATGATGAATTATATAAAATAGTCCAAGGAAAGTTATCAGCTAAAAGATTTAATCATACTTTAAATGTTATTAATAGAGCAGTAGAGTATGCTAGAGTATATGGAGTAGATGAAGATGAGGTTAAACTTTGCGCACTAGGACATGATATTGCTAAAGAATTGAGAGATATAGAAAATAAAAAATATAATGACATATTAGATGATATAGAAAAGGTTAATGGCAACTTGATACATGCTAAAATAGGAGCAATTATGTGTAAGCAGTATGGATTTAATGATGATATGATAAATGCTATAAAATATCATACAACTGGAAGAGAAAATATGAGTATTTTAGAAAAAATAATTTATTTAGCTGATGCAACAGAAGAAGGAAGAAGAGTAGGTAGTACTTATGTAGAAGTAGTTAAAAAAGATATAAATAAAGGTATGTTAGAAATATTATCATGGACTATAAAAAAATTATTAGATGAAAATAAAGTAATTCATATTGATACAATTAAATGTTACAATTATTATATTTTAAATAGAGAGAATTAAAATGAAAGGGAATATAAAATTAGTAGTTAGTAAATATTTAAAAGTGTTTCCAAGTGAAAAAGAGAGACTATTTATGTTAGAAAATTATCTGAATAAATTTAAAGATAAAGACATTACAGATTGGAATAATAAAAATGGTCATTTAACAGTAGGAGCATTTGTATATTGCAAAGAAGAAGATAAATTTTTAATTTTATATCATAAAGATTTAGAAATGTACTTATATCCAGGTGGACATGTAGATAAAGAAGATGAATGCTTATTTGATGCTGCAAAAAGAGAACTTAAAGAAGAAACGGGATTAGAGAATTTAGAATTATTATTAATAAATGATGAAGTTATACCATTTGATATTGATATACATTTAATACCATATAATGATAGAGTTAATATGAAAGAACATTATCATTTTGATTTTAGATACTTATTTTTTATAGATAAAGTAAGTGATATAAATTTAGATAGAGAAGAATGTAAAAATTATAAATGGGTAAAATCTATTGAAATAAGTAAAGATAAAAACTATGGAAATATAGTAAATAAATTAAAGGAGTTAGTAAATTTGAATAATAAAGAAGAAGTTGATATATATGATGAAAATAAAAATAAAACAGGAAGAACTAAAATAAGACATAAAGACACCTTAGAAAAAGGGGAATATATAATAGGAGTTCAGGCTATTATTATTAATTCAAAAAAGCAAATATTAATAAGTCAGAGGTCAGGCAAAAAAGATGTACTACCACTAAAATGGGAATGTAATGGTGGTGCTCTTTTATCTGGTGAAGATGTTATCGATGGAATTATTAGAGAAATATATGAGGAACTTGGTATTAAACTAGAAAAAGATAAGGCTATTTATTTAAAGACTGCAAAAAATAGTGAAAGATTTAAGGAAATATATTTATTTAAAAAAGATATAAATATCGAAGATATTAAGTTTAGAGATGATGAATGTATAGATGCTAAATGGGTTGGAATTGATGAATTTACTTATATGCTAGACAATGGAGAAATTGTAAATAATG
>JAAWJE010000043.1 GCA_022796725.1 Clostridia bacterium
GAATAAAACAAAAAGAAAAATATTTGAAGCTTCAATGAAATTATTTGCTGAAAAAGGATATGAAGCAACAAGCGTTGAAGAAATTACAGCAACAGTAGGTGTAGCAAAAGGAACTCTTTATTATCACTTTTCTAGTAAAGAGGAGATTTTTAATTTCCTAATAGAAGAAGGTTCAAAACTTTTATTAAATAATATGGCAATAAAAACACAAAGACTAGAAAATTCTATAGATAAATTAAGAGCAATAATAATTCTTCAAATAAGAGTACTAAAAAAATATGAAAATTTAATTACAATATTTTTAAGTCAGATATGGGGAAATGATTTTAAAAGTATAAAATGTAAATATACAATTTTGAATTATATAAATGAGATTGAAAAAATTGTAGAAGATGGTATTGCTAAAAAGCAGATAAAGCCAGGAAATAGTACAATAATTGCTACAGAAATATTTTCTCTTACATGTGTTAGTTTAATAATTAAATTAAAAAATCAAGAAGAATTGAATGTAAAAAAACTTAGTAGTGAGTTTGAAAATATATTAGAAGGTTTAAAGTATTAATAAAAGAGGGGTAAAAATGAAGGAAAGAATTTATGAACATGAAGAAATAAAATCTTTAAAAGATATGATAAATAATACACGAAAAAGATTCGGATATAGACCAGCTTTTAAATTCAAGTCTAAAAATGATGGAACAATGAGAACTATAAAATATACTGAATTTTTAGATGATGTTGATGCTTTGGGTACACAGTTCATAAAATTAGAATTAAAAAATAAAAGAATTGCTGTTATAAGTGAAAATAGATATGAATGGTGTGTTGCATATCTTGCAACTGTATGTGGAACAGGAACTGTTGTACCACTTGATAGAGCATTGCCAGAAAAAGAAATTAGAAATCTAATAGAAAGATCAGAAGTAGAAGCTATTGTATACAGCGAAAAATATGAAGATATAATGCAAAAATTAATAAAGGAAGATAATGAAAATTGTAAAATAAAACATTATATTTCAATGGATAAAGAAGAAAAAGATGGAGAAGTATTATCTCAAAGAGAGTTAATAAAAGAAGGAAGAAAATTATTACAAAATGATGATAAAAGATTTGTAAATGCTGAGATTAATCCTGATGTTATGCAAATAATGTTATTTACATCTGGAACTACTTCTACATCTAAAGCAGTTTCACTATGTCATAAAAATATATGTGCTAATTTAATGGATATAGCATCAGTTATTGAGATAACTGATGAGGATACTTTTTTATCATTTTTACCATTACATCACACTTTTGAATCAACAGTAGGATTTTTATATCCAATATATAAAGGAGCTTCAATAGCATATTGTGATGGAATAAGACATATACAAGAAAATTTAAAAGAATATAAAATTAGTGTTATGATTTCTGTACCTATATTATTTGAAAATATGTACAAAAAGGTAATTAAAGGAATAGAAAATCAAGGAAAAATGGAGGATGTAAAAAAAGGAATTAGAATAAGTAATTTCTTATTAAAATTCAATATTGATATTAAGAAAAAAATATTTAAAGATATACATAAAAAATTTGGGGGAAAATTAAGATTATTTGTTAGTGGAGCAGCAGCTATTGATAAAGAAGTAGAAAAGGGATTTAATGATTTAGGAATAGCAACGTATGCAGGATATGGACTTACAGAATGTTCTCCAGTTGTTGCAACTGAAAATGATAAATATAAAAAATATGGTTCAGTTGGAAGAGTACTTCCTAGTGCAAAAGTTATGATAGATGACAAAGATGAAAATGGAATAGGTGAAATTCTTGTAAAAGCACCTTTTGTTATGCTTGAATATTATAATAATGAAGAAGCCACAAGGGAAGCTATCGTTGATGACTGGTATCATACAGGAGATTTAGGATATTTAGATAGAAAAGGATATTTATTTATTACAGGAAGAAAGAAAAGTGTAATAGTATTAAAAAATGGAAAAAATGTTTTTCCAGAAGAAATAGAAACATTAATAGGAAAGCTAGATGGAGTAAAAGAAAGTATTGTATATGGTCTTCCATCAAAAAATGACAAAAATGACTTAACTTTATGTGCAAAAATTGTTTATGATAAAGAAATAATAAGTAGTATATTAAATACAGAAGAAGAGCAAAAAATAAAAGAATACATTACAAATTATATAAGAGAAATAAACAAGACAATGCCAGCATATAAGTGCATAAGTGTTAATAATGTCATAATTACAGATGAGGAGCTTATAAAAACTACTACTTTAAAAGTTAAAAGACATGAGGAAATAAAGAAAATACTTACTGTAAATTAATCCTTAAGTAAATCTACTTAAAATTACAAATGTAATTAAAATGTAAAGAAAAAAATATATAATCGTAATTGCAGTTTTATGTCGAAAAAGCTATAATTAACATAGATTAAGTAGATTTACAAAGGAGGTACGTTTTACAATGCCATTTTTATCAGAGATATTAGAAAAAATTAATATTAATAAAACCGGTGTAGTAAACGTGAAAATGGTTATCACGGAAGAGAAAATTTTATCAAATATAGAAAAAGTTCAAAAAATGATAAATCCTAGAAGTAAGAAGCAAATAATTCAATTAGAAGAGGATTCTTATTTTAAAGATTTAATTGATTCAATAAAAACATATTTGGTTGAATATCCAAAGAAAAAGAATTTCCCAAGAAGTGTATATAAAGCATCTTATGACTTAGTAGAGTTTGCTACTAATCAGTTTGAAGAAAATACTAAAAAGATAGAGGAACTTATAATTCAAAGAGAGAAAAATATAGCACTTGCTTATGAATTAAAAGAAACTTTATCTATAATAAAGGAAAAAACAGAAGGTTGGGAAGATACATTAGGAGCAGCTGCTGACAAATATTCAGAAGATATATATGAAGCATTAGATATTATCTCAAAAGATAATAAAGAAGAAACTGAATCAGCATTAAAATTAGTTGATGCTAGAATTAACAATTTAGAGTCAAACTTCCACATTGAAATAGATATGGAAAGAATTGAAGATAAATCAAAAGCATTAAGCTATATAGGAATAGAAATTGCAGAAGCATTAAAATATATTCCTGCACCAGTTGAAGAATATGTGCCAGATGAAACAATACAAGAAGTTAAAGCTAAAGCTGCAGAAGAAAATGTTGTAGCAGCAGAAAGTATAAAAGTACAAAAAACACGCAAACTTAAAAAAGCAGAAATGAAAGAAAATAATGTACAAGTAATTGAATCAGAAAATTCTAATATTGAACAAACACAAGATTTAAAACCAGAAGTAGCAGCGATTAAAGAAGAACCAGTTTTAGATGATGCTTATCTTGAACAAACAAGATTTGATGTAAAACCATCATTATGGCAAAAAATTAAAAATTCTAAATTTATAAGAATGATTTCTTATATTATGAAAATAAGAGTTGTATTAGAATTTCCAACACTTCCAGAAGGAAGAGGAGAAATATTTTAAAACAAATTTATTTATAAAGAACAACTATATTTAATTATAGTTGTTCTTTTAAAATTAAAAAAATAAGAGTTATAAGATTGACAAAATGGAATTTTAATAATATTCTATTTATAATAAATATATGGTACTAATGAAAAGGGGAAAAAAATGAATGAAGAATATAGAATAGCTTTGTCAGAAGTATATACTGTATTATTACATATTAAGCAAGAATTTTTTGACAACATACCTTTTGAAGTAATTTATAAGATAACAGTAAATAAGTCAGAAGATTATAATTTTGAAATAGATGAGAAAGATAAAGAATTAGAAGAAACAATTGAAAATAAATTAGGAAAAAGAGCAAAACAAATTTTATATTTATTATATTTAAGATATTGGTGTGAAGAAGAAAATAAAAAAATAAAAAAGGAATTAAATAACATAGAAAAGTCTATGAAAGCAAAAGGTGTATATGATGTATTTACAGTAGACCTAAAAAAAACATATATTGAAAATAATAGAGAAGAAGAAAATTCTATGATTATATACGAAGAAGAAAAATTCTTAAAAAAAATAAAAAACATACTTATCAAATTATTTAAAAAAGTCAAAAAAACATGATATGGAATATGTAGTTCTATATCATGTTTTTTGTATAAAAAATAATTGAAAAAAATTTTATTATTAAATATAATTAGTTAAAACACAAAAATATATACAAAAGGAGAAAAAAATGAGTTTATTTGATAAAGAATGTATAGATAATGTTAAAGAAGATGATAGTAAAAGTATTCTGGAATTAGGAAATAGATTATTTAATAGAAAAGAATATGAAGAAGCAATTGAATATTATAGACTAAGTTCTGCTATGGGAAATGCTGAGGCAGTAACTAAAATAGGATGTCTTTATTATTATGGCATTGGGGTAGAACAAGATTATTCTATTGCTAGAGCATATTTTAAGATAGGGGTATTACATGAAGATATAAATTCATTATATAGATTAGGAGATTTATATATAAATGGCTATGGTGTAGAAAAAGATGAGAGAAAAGGGATAGAGTATTATATCGAAGCATATAACTTGATTAAGGCATCAGAAGATGTAGAAAATTATCCAGATATATTATTAAGACTTGGTGTAGTATTTATGGAAGGAAGATTATTAAAACAAGACTTAAATATGGCAGAAAACTTTTTAGAAATTGCTAAAAATGGATATGAAGAAAGAATGAATAATGATGATATTTTTTCAAATAAATTTTATAAAGAAACTAAAAAATATCTAAGCGAATTAAAAGAGGTATTAAATAGTGAAGAAAATGATGAGAATATTGAAAGCTATGATGAAGAAGATGAGGATATCGGAAATTATGATAATGAAGAATTTGATTATAATTATGAATTTTAAAAATATAAAGTAATTAAAATAAAAACTTTTTCATATATTTTAGAAAGAAATGGAGGAATATTATGAAGAAGTTTTTTTATTTGTTAATTCCTATAATATGTATAGTAATAATTACTGTTATAGTAACATCTGTATATGCTGAGACAGGCGAAATCAGCCATAAAAAAATATGTTTTGGAATAAAAAGAGGAGAAAATCATGAAAGACCTGATTTAGGAAGTGAAAATTTAAAGTTATTTGAGAAGTATGGGGTACTTGCAATAGGAAACAAAAATAGTAAAAATGTGTACTTAACTTTTGACCTTGGGTATGAGGCAGGATATACTGAAAATATGTTAGATACATTAAAAGAAAATAATGTACCAGCAACATTTTTTATAACAGCTCATTATTTGAATACTCATACTGATTTAGTAAAGAGAATGGTTGAAGAAGGACATATTGTTGGAAATCATACTGTTAATCATAAAAGTTTGCCAGAAATTTCAGAAGCAGAAGTTGAAAAAGAGATAATGAATTTGCACACAATTCTTTATGAAAAGACAGGATATGAGATGAAATATGTAAGACCACCAAAGGGAGAATATAGTGAGAGTAACTTAAGTAAAATAAATGAACTTGGATATAAGACAGTTATGTGGTCATTTGCTTATGATGATTGGGATGAAAATAAACAAGGAAGAACTGAATATGGAAAAGAAAAAGTATTATCTAATCTACATAATGGAGAAATAATTCTTTTACATGGAACATCTAAAGATAATATGGAAATATTAGATGAATGCTTAAAAGAGATAAAAAATCAGGGATATAATATAAAAAGTTTAGATGAATTTGAATAAAAGATGCATTTTATGCATCTTTTTGCATATATATAATAATAGGAATATTTTACAAACGAGAATAATAAAAATCAAAAGAAAAGATTAAAAAAGGAGAAAATTACATATGAAAATGAAAGATAATATTTCAAGAATTAATGAATTCTTAGAGATTCCAAAAGAAGTTGCTACTAATATCCCAAAAGTTACTATGCTTGGAAATGAAGAAATTGTAATAGAGAATTGCAAAGGAGTTTTAGAATACGAGGAATTTTTTGTAAGAGTAGCTACTTCAATAGGAAATATTAGTATAAATGGATTTAAGCTAAATCTAGGAAAGATAACAGAAGATAACATATCTATAAAAGGAATAATAGAAAACATTGATTTTGAATGTAGGTGATAGAAAGTGCTTTTAAAAAAGGTAAATAGTTATTTATTAGGAAATGTTAAAATAATAGTAGAAGGATATTACATAGAAAGATTTATAAATAAGTGCGGAGTAGATGGAATAAATTTATGTGATGTAGAAAGAGAAAAAGAATGTATAATGAACGCACAAATATATACAAAAGATTTTAAAAAAATAAAAAAGATTGCTAAAATAACTAAATGTAGAGTTAAAATAGATAAAAAAAATGGATTACCTTTTTTAGTACATAGATATAGAAGAAGAAAAATATTTTTAATATTACCAGTAATATTAATATGCTTTTTTATAGTAATTTCTAAGTTTATATGGAATATTGAAATTGTAGGAAATAAAAAAATAAGTAAAGATGAAATTTTAAAATTAGTAAATGATAATGGAATAAAAATAGGAATGTTAAAATCAGAAATAAATACAGAAAAAGTTATAAATGAAATGAGAATAAAAAGAGATGATATATCATGGATTGGTATAAGTATTGATGGTACAAATGCAAAAATTGAAATAGCTGAGGCAAGGGAAAAACCAAAATTATTAGATAAAAATGAATATTGCAATATTATTGCAGATAAAGATGGAATAATAGATAAAATTAATGTAAAAAGTGGAACTGCACAAGTATCTGAAGGAGACGTTGTAAAAAAAGGTGATATTTTAGTAAGTGGAATTATGACAGGAAAATATACAGGAGATAGAAAAGTTCATGCTTCAGCTGATATAAAAGCAAAAGTTTCATATTCAGAAAAGAAAAGAAAAAAGAAAACACAAAATTTAAAGAGTCAAACAGGAAGTGCAGAGAAGTATTATCAAATATCAATTAATAATTTTAAAATAAATTTTAATAAAAGACTTTCAAAATTTGAAAATTATGATACAATAAAAAACAGTAGAAAGATGAAAATATTAAACAATTTTTATTTACCGATTGAACTTACAGAAATAACAAATATTGAGATGAAATCAGAACAAGTTGTTTATAATGCAGAAGAACTTAAAAACAATACAATTTCTGAAATAAAAGAGAATTTAAATGAAAAGACAGAAGAAAAAGATATTGTAGATGAAAACATAATTACAGAAGAGAAAAATGATTTTATTGAAGTAAAAGTAATGTATGAAGTACTAGAAGATATAGGGGTAGAAGAAAAATTGGAATAATGAAAGGAAGTGTTAATTTGACTGAAAGAAGTTTAAAAGTATTAGACACAAATAAAACATTTTTTGGAAAATTATCCAATACATTATCAAAATTATTAGTACCAACAAGAATAGGAATAAATGGATTAGTAATAACATTAAAAAGAAATAATTTATTAAAAACTTATGAAGCATATATTAATTTACCAGATAATATAGAAAAACAAAAAAAAGATACTGTATCCGAAAAATATGAGGAAGCATATTCTTTATATTTAGAAGCAATAGATAGACATATAATGGATACAATATATAAAAAAGTAAAAAGTGGTATTGCAAGTGAATTTGAGGGAAATGCAATGGCACAATATTATGAAATTATAAATCTTAAAAATTCAGATTATAATGAATATAAATATAGAAAACAAAAGTATTTAATAGATATTGATTATGAGTCTTTAAAAGTTTCTGATAAATCAAAACTATTAAATAGATATGAAGGTTTTTACATATCAAAAATGGATACTTTTTATAAAGCAATATTAAAAAATTATTCAGTATCCTTAGCAGGTACAACTAATAAACAAAATGTTGATAAAGATAGATTATTTAATAATATATTTACAACAATAGATGAGTATATAAAAAATATTATATCATTAAAAATTAAAAATGATTCACAAAATTCATTTGATAAAATACAGAAAGATTATGAAGAATATGAAAAATTTGATACAGGAAAATTGAAACAAAAAGAAGAAATTGAAAAGAAAATAATAATGCTAAATATTAGTAGAGTAGTATTTACACATAGCCTTCCATTAGTAGCATCAGAAAAATGTTATGAAAGACTAATATATGAAAGTAGATTAGCAATTATTAATGAAGAAAATTATAAAATAAAAGAAGAACTATATTTATTAATGCTTGATTTATTAAAAATATATGATGAGAAATTATTATCAACAAAAATATATTGGGAAGATTTGAAAGAAAAAGAAAACTTTAAAACATTTTGGAATTTGTTTACAACAAAGAAAGATGAACAAGAAAAAGAAATAATGCTACTTAGTAGAGAAGTATCTTTAATAGATACAAAGGAAAATGATGAATTTATAGATTTAGTAAAATATTATAAAGACAAATTAGTTAAATTCGGAAGTATGAGAGCAGTAAAAAATTCATGTAAAACATATAAAAATTGCAGAAAGATTAAATAAAGAGGAAAATATATGAGAAAAGTTGCTGAAGTAGAATTTTTAGAAATACCACAAACAGATGAATATACAAAATTAATAGATATGGTTTTAGAAGAATGCTTTAGAGAAGAAAAAATTTTAGATTCAAATTTGTATATAAGTGTAATATTAACAAATCCTGATGAAATTCAGAGATTAAATAGAGAATATAGAAAAGTAAATAAAACAACAGATGTACTTTCTTTTCCTATGTATGAAAGAGAAGAAATATCATCTTTAAATAAAGAAATTGAGGAACCAATAGGAGATGTTATAATTTCTGTTCAAAAAGTAAAAGAACAAGCAGAAGAATATAATCATTCATTTGAAAGAGAACTTGCATATATGTTAGTTCATGGTTTTTATCATATTATGGGATATGACCATATAGAAGAAAATGAAAAAAAGGAAATGAGAGAAAAAGAAGAAAATATATTGAATAAATTAAATATTATAAGAGACTAAAATATAATTGAAAAAATAAAAAAATTAAAGAGAAATCTTATTATAGGTTTCTCTTTTTTAGTTTTTATAGTATAATATAATAGCTGATAGATAAAAATATAAAAAAGCTAGGAGTTATTAATGCAAGAAAAAAATAATGAAAAATTTAAGTCTGGATTTGTATCAATACTTGGAAGGACTAATGTAGGAAAATCTACTTTGCTAAATAATTTAATAGAAGAGAAAGTTGCTATTACAGCAAATAAACCACAAACTACAAGAACGGCAATTCGTGCTATT
>JAAWJE010000008.1 GCA_022796725.1 Clostridia bacterium
TTATAATCTTTATTTTTATTTCAGTTCTTTCATTATGTAATATATAGTTATATAAATTAATACCATTAATTGAAACTAATAGTATTCCTATAATATATATTATATTATGTAATATCATTGAAGAGCAAATGAAAATTATTCCTTTTTTAGTTCCAAATGTAGCCATTATTGCTGACATAGAATATCCTATTGAAAAACCTTTTATCAAAAGTAGTATATAAACAATAAAAATCCCTAGTACTGATGCAGATAATATTCCTATTATTAGAATATATAATATATTATTCTTTAAATTATTGTTTAAAATGTTTACTTGATTTACTTCTTTATAATTATCAATTTTTTTCATTTCAGATATCATATCATTCAAATAAGTTTTTATATTATTTTCATTTTCACTACTTATGTTATTGATACATAATACACCAATTATCATTCCTATAAACATTATGGTGATTATAAGTATTATCTCTTTTATATTACTTTGGGTATATCTAACAATTATATCTTTCATTTCTCCTCCTTTACACTAATGTGTATTCATTATGGAAAAGAAAATGATTATTTTTTTTATTTAATTATCTTCTTCATTTAATAATTTATCAAATTTATCACATAGTCTTACTATATATTCATATTGTAATAAATCTTCTATCCATTCATAATTAATATTATCTATACCATAAATTATTCCTGCTAATCCTCCAGTACATGCACCTATTGTATCTGTATCACATCCTAGATTAATTGAACCTATTACAGCTTCGTTATAACTATTTGTATTAAGCAATACCCATAACACAGTTTCTAATGTATGAACTATATAGCTTGTACTTTTTATTAGATCTAATGGATATTTTGAAATATCATTTTTTAGAATTCTATAATATTTATCTATTGTGTCTTGCTCAAAAAATGTATAATTAGCTTTTTGTATCTTTTCATAAGCTTTTTGTTTACTTTCTCCTTTTATTAATTCTATTGCATACAAAACATATATATAACATCCAAGTATGCTAATATCATTTCTATTAGTTATTGAAGATACTCTCTTTACAATTCTAAATATTTCGTCTTCATCTTTTGATTCTGAATAACAATAATAGGCTATTGGTAGCATTCTCATAATCGAGCTATTGTCATTATCTAATTCTCCCGCTTCCCCAGCCTCTTCTGCTTTAACTAATTTTCTACTATATTTTGCTAGAGCTCTCATTGTAATTCTACTTTCACCAAATGTTTCTCCAGTAGACGTATATTTTCCATTATTTAACCAATCAATAAAATTATCTGCTATATTAGATGGCAATATATATCCAAGTGTTGCAATAGAATCAATTGTTGCTAAAGTCATTGATGTATCATCTGAAAAAGCTCCTTTTGGCACATTATAAGTTCCATATCCTATCATTTTAGTTACTGGATTATTTATTAATTCTTCTCTTAAACAAGATTCTACTGGTACTCCCATTGCATCTGCAATTGCTAATCCTACTATTCCATTTTTTGATTCAATCATATCTTGCTCCTTTATTTTGATGCTTAAAATATATCATAAATTTTATCATAAGTACATATGTTATAAAAAAATGCTTTCTACAAATGTAGAAAACATTTTTAAATTATATACAAAAAGTTGGAATTCCTGTTGAATAAGGTGCAATATCATATTGATTAAAATATATAATTATACATTTTTCATCAATGTAAAAATTATCAAAATTAAATGTTTCTAATACTAAAGTACAATAATCATCAAAATATATACCTGGATTTTGCTGTAATCTTTCTGCTATTTCCTTATTAATCTTTTTTAATATTTCTATAACATAACTACACTTATTTTTATATTTCTCATTATTTCTGCTGAAATATACATCTTCTAAACTTAATCTTTTAGCATATAATAAGTTCCAAGTTTGAGAAGTTCTTATTGTATTTCCATGTGCTCCCCCACTAAAAATATACTTATCAATATACATACTAACAATACCATTTCTATTATAAGTAATATTATATTTCATATCTAGTTCAAAAACCATTATAGGATATCCATTTTCTTTATTATACTTGTATGTATCTTTTGCTTCTTTATATAATTCTGTATTTACATATCTTAATGTATCTGTTGCAATTTTTTTATTATAACTATTAAAATATGCTTCTCCTACTCTATATCTACTTCTTACTATTTCAGGATATTCAATATTATATTTTAAAATAACCTCACCATCATATTTAAGCTCTCCATTGTAAGATTTCTTAATTATATTCTCCATATATTCTTTCACCTCTTACAACTAATTTATTCATTTTGCTTGTTTTTTGTTATTAAATAAAAAAATAAATAAAGATATCAAACTTTTAAATCTGATATCTTTACTATAAATCATTATTATAAGAATATTTTATTTAGCAAATATCTCGCAAATTAAGTTACTTATCTCTGTTGGATTTTCAATACTTAATCCTTCAATTAATCTTGCTTGTGCATATAGAACTTTAGTATATTTCTCAAAACTTTCTTTATCTTCTTTAAATAAATTTTTAAGTTTATTTGCTATTTCATGTTTTTCATTAATTTCTAGTATAATTTGTGCTTTTACATTTTGATTATTAGGCATTGCATTTAATGTTTTTTCCATTTCAAGAGATATTGCACCTTCACTTGTTAAACAAATAGGATGATTTTTTAGTCTATGTGTAAATCTAACATTTTGCACTTCTCCTTTTAACAATTCTTTCATAGATTCTAGCATTTCTTTATTATCTTCATTTTTTTTTTTTAATTTCTCTTTTTCTTCTTTAGAATCTAAATCTATATTATCACTACATACATTTTTAAATGATTTTTCTTCATATTGCATTAATACTTGGAATACAAATTCATCTACATTTTCTGTTAAATATAATATTTCATATCCTTTATCTTTTAATATTTCTACTTGTGGTAATAAATCTATTTTATCTACTGATTCACCACTAGCATAATAAATTGAAGTTTGTTCTTCTTTCATTTTTGCTACATATTCTTTTAATGTTACTAACTTCTTTTCAGTTGATGAGTAGAATAATAATAAATCTTGTAATTTTTCTTTATTCATTCCATAATCAGCATAAGTACCATATTTTAATTGAACTCCAAAATTCTTAAAGAATTCTTCATATTTTTCTCTATCATTTTTTAATAAGTTTTCTAATTCTGATTTAATCTTATTTTCAATATTTTTTGCTATTACTCTTAATTGTCTATCATGTTGCAGAATTTCTCTTGAAATATTAAGTGATAAATCATCACTATCTACTAATCCTTTTACAAACCCAAAATAATCTGGTAATAAATCACTACATTTATTCATTATTAATACGCCATTTGCATATAATTGTAATCCTTTTTCATATTCCTTTGTATAATAATCAAATGGTAAGTGTGATGGAATATATAATAATGTATCATATTTATATTGACCTTCTACTGAAGAATGTATAACCTTTAGTGGTTTTTCATAATCATAAAACTTTTCAGTATAAAAACTATTATATTCTTCTTCTTTTATCTTTTTCTTATCTTTTTTCCATAATGGTATCATTGAGTTTATTGTTTCTTCTTTAACTACTGTTTTTTCTTCTTCTTTTTTATCTTCTCCTTCTACTTTTTCTGTATGTTCAATATCCATAGTAATTGGATAAGAAATATAATCAGAATATTTTTTAATAATTCCTTGAATTGTATAAGTATCTAAAAATTGACTATATTTTTCTTCTTCACTATCCTCTTTAATATGCAAAGTTATTTTTGTTCCAGCTGTTTCTTTATCACAAGGATTAATCTCATATCCATCTACACCTTTTGAGCTCCAGCAATATGCTTTATCACTATCTACTGATTTACTTTCTACTTCTACTAAATCACTTACCATAAATGCTGAATAAAATCCTACACCAAATTGTCCTATTATATTAATATCTTCTTTTTTCTCGTTTTCTGATTTAAATGCAAGAGATCCACTTTTAGCAATAGTTCCTAAATTATTATCTAGCTCTTCTTCTGTCATTCCTAATCCATTATCTTCAATGATTAATTTTCTTGCTTCTTTATCTATACTAACTTTAATTTTTAAATCTTTTCTGTTTATATTTATCTTTTTATCTGTTAATGAACGATAATATAGTTTATCAATTGCATCACTAGCATTTGATATTAACTCTCTTAAAAAAATCTCTTTATTTGTATAAATAGAATTAATCATTAAATCTAATAATCTTTTAGATTCAGCTTTAAATTGTTTATTACTCATATTTTATTCCTTCTTTCTTTAGTTTACTATTTAAACTAAAAAAGATTATATCACTTTTTTTAGCAAAGTCAACCTTAGATTGCTATTTTTTTATTTTTAAAAAGGAACTCACAAATTAAAGTGATTTCCTTTTATAATACTATGTTATTAAAACTCATTTTCTAAAGCTTTATTTAAAAAGTTGCAAATATTTTCTTCCCTTTTATCTATTATAATTCTATTTACATTTTGATTATTTACTAACAAAGTTCCTGAAAATAAATCGTAATCTATTCTACAACTATCTTCAATAATAATTCTTTTATCTGATAATTTAATATCTGGTATATTAAAATATTTCTTAAGTTCATTACCAATATTATGTTTTTGTGCTCTAAATAAATGACCACAATATAAACATAAATGAGTTTTATGAGGTGTATAAGCAAATTTTCCATTATCAGAGTGAAATCGATTGCAATGGCTACATCTTACATTTTCTAATTCTATATTGTTTAGTTTTGAAAGTAACATACCTCCTAAATCCTTATAGCTTAATATACTATCATTAAATATAAGTACTCCACTAAATTCTTTATCATTAATATATATCTTTCCTTCTAATTGATTTAAAATATTAGAATATATTAATTTCATACTTTTTATTTCTTCTTTATTTATACATAATTCATTTTCATATAGCTTTTTATTTGTACATAAACATTCTTTTAATTCTTCTCCTTTATTATTAGAAGCTATTGATTTATGAGTAGTACACCAATATTTTTTAGTCCCATTTCTTTGTTTTCCAACATATTGTATATTACATTCCATATATTCTATTTCCTCTCAAAAAACATTTTTCTAATTTTATTTTAATAATTTTATAAATTTGTTTTTACCAAATTGAACAATCTTTCCCTTTTGAATTCCTATAATTTCATTAATATCTGTTACTGTTATAGAATCTATTTTTACTCCTTTTCCTATAACCATTCTTTTTGCTTCTCCTTTTGAACTTGCAAATCCTACTTTTACAAGTAAATCACAAATATTTATTTTTTCTTCTTTTATTTTTACTTCTTCTATATCATCTGGAATATCTCCTTTTGCAACTTTTAAATATCTATTTTTAGCATTTTCAAAATCATTTATGTTATCATACATTTTTATCAATTCTTTTGCAAATAAAATATGAGCTTCTCTTATGTCTTTTCTCATTATTTCCTCAATAACATTATTTGGTAAATCTGTTGCAAGTTCAAAATACTGCCTAAGTACATTATCTGGTATTTTCATACTTTTTTCAAATTTTTGATAAGGTGTATCTGTGAGTCCTATATAATTATCAAGTGATTTACTCATTTTTTCTTTTCCATCTAGACCTACAAGAAGAGGAAATGTCATTACTACCTGTGGCTCCTCTCCATAATCCTTTTGAAGCTCCCTTCCTACTAGTAAATTAAATGTTTGGTCTGTTCCTCCAATTTCAATATCAGCATTTAAAGCTACTGAATCATATCCCTGCATTAAAGGATATAATAATTCGTGCATAGAAAGTGGCAAGTTATTTTCAAATCTATTTTTAAAATCGTCTCTTTCCATTATTCTTGCGACTGTGTATTTACTCGTTAAACTTACAACATCTGCAAAGTTCATTTTTGATAACCACTCAGAATTAAATGCTATTTTTGTTTTATCTTTATCTAATATTTTAGTAGCTTGTTTTAAATATGTTTCAGCAGATTTTCTAGTTTCTTCAAAAGTTAATGATGGTCTTGTTTTACTCTTTCCTGAAGGATCTCCTATCATTCCTGTAAAATCTCCTACTACAAATATTACTTCATGTCCCATATCTTGAAATTGTTTTAATACTCGTAAAACAACACTATGTCCTATATGTAAATCTGGTCTTGATGGGTCAGCTCCTAATTTAATTGTTAGTTTTCTGCCACTATTTATTTTTCTTTGCAAATCTTCTTCTGAAAATATTTGCACAGCTTTTCTTTTTATTATTTCTAAATTATCCATATCTTAAATCTCCTATTTTTAATTCTATATTTTAAGTAACATAGAATTATAGAAGAACCCTTGAATTATTATTTTCATTATAAAACTTTGGGTCATAGCATCACCTCCTAAAATTCAAAAAGAGCCAATACATCCTTTTTTAAAGGACGAATTAGCTCCGTGGTACCACCTTTTTTTACAATAAAATATTGCCTCATTTTCAACTTGTTCGTAAGTCATTCGTTAGTTACTATAAGAATTGTAATTCAAATTTTATTTAAAATTTTACTAGTTTCTTTTTAAAACATAACTAAATTAAATTGTATTTATTTTAGCATTTCTTATATAGAAAGTCAATTTTATATATACAAATTAAAGTATCCGCTAGAGGTGCAATGCACCTCTAACAATGAATGCTGGAAAAATCTTTTTAGCTATTAATTAACATAAAAAATATCTCCGTCTTTCTCTATTTCGATTTCTTCTATATCAGGAACAATATATAACTCCCTCATTTCTTCTATTTCTTTTTTATTTGGCTGCTTTACTTCTTTGCAATAAGCGTTTATTATCTCTTGCGCTATTACAGCAAAACTGTATGTTTCATTAATATCATATTCTTCGATCACAGGTTCGATCACAGGCAATAATGTTGATAACAGCTTTCCTGGATTGTCATTTTTGAAGAAAGGCTGCTCTACAAAAGCTACCTTTTCAGATATGTGCTCACATATCTGAAAATTATCTGTTTCAATATATTTTCTGCATATTTCTTCTTCATTTACAATACACATTTGGTCTGCCACCTGCTTGTACAAAGAATAATCCTCAGTAGCTATATAGTTAATACCAGTATACTCTGCAAACTCCACAGAAAAATGTTCTGCCATACCTTCATCTATGCAATTTACGTCTGCACTTTTAAATCCTACATAGTGCATTAACTCATGTATATATGAAGATTCAAATAACATTTTAAAATTATTATCTATGAACAATAATTCATTCAAATGTATTTGAGTATCTGTGTATCCAGCTATAAAATCTTCATCAATATCTAAATGAAAAACTTTTACATCATTCTGAGATATTTTTATGCTTACATCTATGTTGTGCTTTTCCTGAAAGAATTTTATTGCTTCTTTATCTAACTCTTTCATTTTACTCATTTCAGATTTTGTAAACTGATACTCGCTTTTGCCATATTCTGGCTCAGGTTCAGTTTCATCAATAACCTTTAAATTACGGAAAATCCGAATTTGATTATCGCTTTCCCAATATTCATTTTTTGTGCAAGAAGTAAACATTGTTGCCATTACTGTTAAAATTAATAAAACTAAAAATTTTTTTCCCTTTTTCATATTCTCTCTCCTTATTTAAACCTAAACAATTTTGAAAACTCATTCTAATAAATTATTATTTAAAGATTCTTCTACAGCATTCATATTCTTATTATACTATAAATACTAGTGATTTTCAATTTTATGTAAACAATATATTATAAGATATGACAAAACCCCAACTTGTAAAGTTGGGGTCCTGTCTTCAAGTTTGCTAGTTAGCAATTCTCTGGCTTTTCTTAATTTGTTGTTATCTAATTACTTCATATATTATTTCTATCACTGGTCTTTTATAGTCAATATTCTCTAGATTATTTATTGCAAATTGTAATGCGTTTATTGCTACCTCGTATTCCTCATCTTTTGGGTTTGATGTTACTAATACTTCTAAAAAACATAATTTTTGTTTTCTTATTAAAATTCCCATTATTATTATGAGTATTGTAGCAACAACAATAAACCAATTTCCAATACATATAATCCTACTAGTACCAACTATAAAAAATGGAATCGCAGCACAAAATGAATCTAATGAACTACATTTATTTGACCAATTTGAATACCGTTTTATCTCTTCTAATGTAGGCACTCGATGTAAATCATAATATGCATTTATAACTGCATGTTCTGCAGCATGATATCTTCTAGTAGCCTTAAACTCTTCAACACCTAATTTATCCATTATATATAAAATAATAATACTTTTCATGTTGAAGAATATTCCTAATTCTGATATCATCATGCCTGTAAACACTTCATACTTTCTAGCAGGTATCACACACGTTATAAATATTGGCAGGATAACAGAAAAAATAATAATACACATCAGTATATTTTTTCTCTTTCTTTCCCATCTTTTTAATGCTTCGTGATAAACATCAAAAGCATCACACATTTCATGATAAATATTACCATCTTTTTCTCTGCCTGTATAATACCTATCTGTAATTATAAGTGAACCTCCTGTCATCTTTAATAATCTAAAAGATATACCTTTTTGTGATGAGCAGGCTTCATGTATCCGTATGTCTCCATTCTCTTTTACCATTTTTTTCTTCATGCTGTTTAGCCCTCCTAATTTTAATTTACATAATTTTACCACATATAACAATTTTGTTCAACCTTCTATATCTTTATATGCATCATTTTTTATACAAGATATTTTTATTTTATTATTTGCTATATTAATTCTATTTTCTTTTTTTATATATTATTTT
>JAAWJE010000019.1 GCA_022796725.1 Clostridia bacterium
AAAGTTTTTAATAAATGCATTTGTTAATGGTTGAGTTGCAAGTGAAGCATCTACTTTAGGGTAATTGTCAAGACTAAAAATAGGCGTTTTATCTATTTCTATTTTTGATGTATCTGAATTATCTTTGTTTAATTCTACATCTTCTGTTTTTGTAAAATGTTTATATACATAAAAACATCCTACTGTAACACCAGCAATAATAATAACTGATAAAATAATTAATAATACTTTCTTTTTCATTTTTTCTCCCCTTTTTTTATTCAAATATCTCTTTTGAATTTTTTATAATAACTAGATTTTCTATAAGGTCTATAACTGCATATATGATTATTACAATAGCTGCAACATTAATTATCATACCTTTATTAAATAGTACTGCTATTCCAAATAGTCCTACTACTAAAGCCATTATAGCCATAAAAATCCATAAATTTATATTAAGACTCTTAAATTTTATTGCCATAACTAAGTCTTCTACTGCTCCATATATTATATAAAGAGCAATTCCTAAATTAAACATCCAATATATCATACCTTTAGCAATTAAAATTATAATCCCAATTAATATAGAAATAATACCAAGTATTAAATCTTGTCTATAAAATTCGTTTATTCCTTTTGCCATAATATATCTACAGATTTCAATTACTCCTTTTAATATAAAAAATGCTGCAATTGAAATTGAAAGAATATTTAAAAATAAATATTTCATATTAATAATAACTATACCAAAAATAATTATTAGTATATCTTGAACAATAGATGTGTATCTTATATTTCTTAAAATATTTTTCATCTTTCTCTCCTTATATATAATTATTTTATCTTTTTATTACTTTTCTTCTAATTCTTTAATTGTTTTTTCTATTTCTGCAATTTTCTTTATTTTTGCTGTAGTTGTTTTTATCATTGGCTCATCTGTTACAATTATTTTTTTAATATATTTATATGTTGATAAATTTGAATTTATCTTTTTTATATCTTTCCATATCATATCATTTAACTCTTCTTTTGTTATGTCTTTATATGCTTCTTTTACATAGTCTTTATTATAAACTATTTTTGCTGTAACTAATAAATCATCATCTTTTGGCAATCCAAATACAATATTTTCAGAAACATAAGGTAATTTATCAATAAGTTTTTCTAATTCTTCTGGATAAATATTTTTTCCGTTTTTAAGTACTATTACATATTTTTTTCTACCAGTGATAAATAAATATCCATCTTTATCAATATAACCTAAATCTCCTGTATAAAACCAACCATCATCTTTTAAAACTTCTTTTGTTTCTTCCTCCATTTTATAATATCCAAGCATTACATGTGGTCCTTTTGTCTTTATCTCACCAATTCCTTTTTCATCTGGATTTTCTATTTCAACTTCTACATCTAATAATGGATATCCTGAAGAACCATATCTAATATTTTTATCATTTTCAACAGTTATTACTGGAGATGTTTCAGTTAGTCCATATCCTTGAACTGTTTCTATCCCCATTTCATTTAATCCTTTTGACACTTCTTTATCTAAAGCTGCTGCTCCGCATACTATTACTCTAAGTCCGCCTAGATTATCTATAACTTCTTTAAATAATTTTCTTCTAATATCTATACCAAATTTTAAGAAAAAGTTTCCTAATTTTCTGGCAAACATAACTTTCTTTAATTTTCCTTGCTTTTCTATCTGTTTCATTACTTTCTTATAAATATTTTCTATTAATAATGGAACAGCTATAAATATACTTGCCTTATATTCTTTCATATTTTCTTGAATATGTCTTAATCCTTCACAAAATGCTGTTTCTCCACCTGTTGCATATACAAATATCATGACAATAGTTCCAAGTGTATGATGTAATGGTAAAAATTCTAAATATCTATCTTTTCCAGTATATAATTTTAATACTGATTCTAATCCATAAAGTTCAGAAACAATATTTTCATGACATAACATTACAGCTTTAGACATTGATGTTGTTCCAGAAGTATAAAGTAATATACTCATTTCTTTAGGATTAATTTCATAGTTTAAATATTCTTCATAAAATTTATCTTTTTCTTTTACTCTTTCTTTTCCTTTTTCAATAAGTTTATTATATGAAACAAAGTTATTATCTTCTTCTATATCCATACTAATATAATACTTTACATTATTTTCTTTATCATTTTTTTGGATATTTTCCATTACTTCTGTATATTTCTTATCAAATATTACAGCATCTGCTTCTGACCTTCTAAGTAAACTTACAATCTCATCTGCTGGGAGCGATCTATCTAGTGGAACTACTGTTCCAACTCCAGATAATATACATAAATAAGACTCCACCCATTCATATCTATTTTGTGATAATATTGCTATTTTTTTATTTTTAAGTCCTAATGAAATTAAAGAAGAACCTAGTGCATCCATTTCATCCTTAAATTCTCTATAACTAATATGTCTATATGTTACTTCTTTATCAGCTAATTTTCTTTTTTCTATAAAAGCTGTTAATTCACTATATTTCTCTGTTACTTTATTTACCATATCTCTTAAATCTTTATATTTATCAGCTTCATAAAAACAATTTTTACTATTCATAGTAAACTCCTTTTAAAATAATTGCATTTCTTGATATGGCGATTATATCATCTAAATAAAAATAATAAAAGTACATATAAATATTTTGTTTTTAAGCATAAAAATAGCAGCTCTAAGTTTCTGAGCCACTATATGTTACTTGGTGATTTTATAGATTCCAACCTCTTCCCATGGAAAAAAGGTATAGTAATCTTCATCTATCACCGCTTCTTTGTAGTGCCGCCATTTTTCTGTCCATCCCCTGTTATCACACCTTATAAAATGATAATCTGATATTAACCATTCTCTATATCTTTTTATATATAGCTTTATAAGATATTCATTATTTTTCAACTCATCTCCATTATATTCTTCTATTCCAAGATTTAATGTTCTTAAGTCTTCATATAATAATGATACTATCTCATCTACTGAAACATATTTTTCTGCAATGTCTTTCTTACTGCAGATTGCTCCAATTCTATATATTTCTTCAATAGGTAATGTGCTTCCTATTGCGTGTGAATAACAGTTACAGATATTACGGCAAAGAGTCGCATTATAATCGGAAAAATCCATTTCTGAATGAACAGCTTTTTTTATCCGATTAATCTTTTCAATAAATTGCATAGAAGTTACCTCCTAAGTAAGATAATATAATATAATTATACTATATTTATGTAAACTTTTCAAATTATACCAATTAATTTTAATACAAATATGTAGCAATATCTTCAAAAGTATCATATCCGCTTTCACTATTTATATGACCACTATTTGGAATTAAAATTTGCTTAGTAGCAACTATATCTGCAAATTTCTGTTCTGCTTCATATTTAACATAAGGGTCATTATCTGAATAAAAGCATATAATATTATCACAACATTTTTTTAGATTACTTAATTTACTTTCATCTATATACATTGTTTTGTTTACACTATCATATTCCTCATTTATTCCAAAATAATTATTAAATCCACATACAGATATTATCTTTTTAACTTTTATATTATTTTCTATTAAGAATTTAGATATAAACACTGGTGCAATACTATGTGCTATAATAGTTGTATTTTCTCTTATCAACCCTAAATCATAGTAATATTTTAAAAGTTTACTCCAATTATCATAATTTTGAAATCCTACTCCTGCTGGGAAATGTGGTACATAAACATCATATCCATCTGTTTTTATAAAATCTTCAAGCCATGGAATCCAGTTAGAAAATGGACTACTAAATGAACCATGAATTATAAAAAAATTATCTTTCATATTTTAAATCTCCTTTACTTATATTAAACTTTCTTATAATAAAATTTTAAATTTATTTCTTTTGCTCCATATCCTTTTAAAATTTTTTGCATTCTTTTATTTTTATCACTGGTAGCACATGAAACTATTTTTATATCTTTGTTTTCTTCTCTAAGTGCATGAATTAAAGCAAAAAATATTCCTTTATTTCTATATTTCTCTTCAACAAACATTTGCGAAATCCATAATACTTCTCCATCATCTGCCCAGTAAAAATATGAATATAAAATCATTCCGAACAGGATTATTTTCATATTCTGCTATCAAACAATGAAATTTTTTTCTATTTCCAAATAAATCATTATCAATATTATTTTCAAGCCCATTTGTCTGGTTTGTATTATTTACATTATTAATAACTTTATTTGCATTAATTATAAAATCCTTATGTTTTCTTTCTGCTTCAACTACTTTTATTTTCATATACTCTCCTCAAAATCATTTTTTTAATTATATAAAAATTTTCTTTTAAATACAAATACATATTAAAAAAAAATCCTAAAATTATTAAATATTTAATAATTCTAGGACATAATTATTTTATTTATCTTTATCATCAGATTTTTTTATTTTATCTACTACCATAATAAATTCAAGTTTAGCATCACTTACTTCATATTTATTTAATGATGTAAAGTTATTATATGAATTAGATAATTTCTTAAGTTCTTCTACTCTTTCTTGTATATTTTTTATATCTTTATTTACATATCTACAAATCTTATTTATGGCATCATTATTAAATTTCTTTATACCACTTGATAATTCTTTAGCACCTTTATTAATTTCTTTTGACGCAGTTAGCATCTTATCATTTGCATTAGTTAATTTCTTAGTAGAATTATCTAGTGTATTTAAACCTTTTTTTATCTGTTTTGAACCACTATCTAGCTGACTTGTTCCTACACTTAATGCTTTACTACCATTATACAACTGCTGTGTTCCTACTGCTAACTTATTTTCTGCTTGCTTTGCAATAGTGTCATTACCAATTTTTATTTCAGTTAATACTTTAGTCATATATTCTGAGTTTTTTTCTAATTTCTCTAAACTTTCAGAAAGTTTCTTTAAATCATCTGTATTTACTTGATTCATAGCTTTTGCATTATTTAATTTACTTTCTAAAACTTTATTATTAGAATTCAAGTCATTTTTTGTACTTGTATTTAATTTTTTCTGCTCTTTTAAAGAAGAAATTACATCTTCATATTTTAAATTTCCATCATCATCTTTGTCTTTTTCTAATAAACTTATTTGTTTATCTAATTTTTCATTTGCTTTATCTAAATCTTTAATTGTATCTTTATTATTTTTTATAGTTTTATTTATATTTTCTGTATTATAAGTTTTAGAACTTGATGAACTATTTCCTGCTATTTTATCAAGACTTTCTCTTACTTCTTTAATTCCATTTGATATTGGTTTACTTAAATTATTTATTGATGTATCTAAATTTTTTGAAATTTCTTTTAACCCTGCTACTGCTTGATTTACACCTTCATTTATTTCATAAGCACCATTTTTTAGTTTAGTACTATTAGATTTTAGATCTCCTATTCCATCATTTATTTTTGAGTAACTATCATTTGCTGTACTTATTCCACTTTGTACTTTTTTCATAGCAGTATTAAATTCTTTTGATTTAGAAGTATATTCACTTGTACCTTTTTCTAATTTTTTACTTCCATCTTCTAGCTTTCTACTTGCAATCTGAATAGTATCTACACTATCATATAATTTCTCTAACTTGTCAAATATCTCTATATCATCTTTTTCAAATACTTTAGGAGTTACATATATAAGTATATTATTCATTTCAAAGTTTTTAGAATCCATTGTTAGTTCTATTTCATCTGGAATATCTAAATCATCTATTCCTATACTTTGACTCATTCCTGGAAGAGTAATACCTGCAACTATACTTTTAGAACCATCATTAATAACCTTTCCATTACTAACCTTTATATTTCTATTATTTTCATTATCTATATATGTTCCGCACATTACTACAAATGGTGTATATAAAGTTTCTTCTTTTCCATTTATTGATATTATGTGTTTATCTTTATTTTCGAATTTAATTTTAATCTTGACTTTTCCTGATTTATTTACTATATCTTTTGCAGAAATTTCTTTACCATCTAATTCATATTTTATAGTACAATCTACTGGTAACTCTTTTTGCGATTCTCCTTTATAGTATATATCATTTCCTTTTGCTTCCCATATAAGACTATCTCCATCTTTAGAAAAATTTTCATCACCACTAGTATTTTCTATATTTATTAAATTAGTAAAATCTTTTAAAAGTTCAGCTTCTTCTGTATTTTCAAGATGAGTACTTACTATTGTTTTATAATTTTTTCCTGTTTCATCTATTTTTGAATATACACTTTCTTCTTTTGTATATGCAAATATAGGAGTTGTATATAAAGTAACTACTGATGCTAAAGCAATACTTGCAGTAATTTTAATAAACTTATTATTTTCTATCATATTTTTCATCCTTTCTATTATTAATTTTCTATTTTTCTCATTTCAATAGTAGATTTACAAATTAATTTATCAAAAATCATAAGTAATGATGGAAGTACTGTTATTACACACACCATACTTATTATTGCACCTCTTGATAAAAGAGTACATAAAGAACTAATCATTTCAATTTTTGAGTAAATACCAACACCAACTGTTGCTCCAAAGAAACATAGTCCACTAACTACAATTGAACTAATTGATGTTTCAAGAGCTTGTGATATTGCATCTTTTTTATTTCTTCCACTTTTTCTCTCTGCTATATACTTAGTTGTTATTAATATTGCATAATCTATTGTTGCACCTAATTGAATAGTTCCAATTACAATAGATGCTACAAATGGAAGTTCTGTATTTGTATAATAAGGTATTCCCATATTAATAAATATTGCAAATTCAATCCCAATAATTAATATAATAGGTAATGAAATTGATTTTAGTACACAAATCATAATTATAAATATTACAGCAATAGATACTGTATTTACACTTTTTATATCATGGTCTGTTACCTGTACTAAATCCTTCATTAAAGGTCCTTCTCCTGCTAAAATCGCATCTTCATCATATTTCTTTATTATTTTATTTACTTCTTCAACCTGAGCATTTAATTCATCTGTTGCCATTTCATATTTAGAATTTATTATAACCATCTGATATTTATCATTTTCTAGAAAATCTTGTATTTCATTTGGCAGAGCTTCTTTAGGAATATTTACTTTTGATTGAACTTTTGAAAAACTTAATGTCCATTCTATTCCATCTAATTCTTCTATTTTAGATAACATTTCCTCTAATTCTTTCTGGCTTAAATCTTTATCTATTAAAAGTAATTCTGTTGATACCATACCAAAATCTTCTTTTAAGGAATTATTAGCTATTACACTTTGAAGATTTTTTGGTAATGTCTTATCTAAGTTATAATACACATCTGTATTTTTATATCCTATAAATGCTATTGGTAAAATTATAATAAATATTATAACTATTAATTTATAATGGTTTATTACAAAGTTCTTTACTCCTGTAAATTTAGGTAAAATTTCATGATGCTTTGTTTTTTGTATTAAATTATCACATACTAGAATAATTGAAGGAAGTAATGTTACAACTGATATAACTCCTAAAATTACACCTTTTGCCATAACAATTCCTATATCTTTTCCAAGTGTTAAGTCCATACTACATAGTGCTAGAAATCCTGCTACTGTTGTTATAGAACTTCCAAGTACAGAAACTAGAGTTTTTGATATTGCACTTGCCATTGCATCTTCATTTTTTTCTTTAGTTTTCTTTTCATGTATATAACTATGATAAAGAAATATAGCAAAATCCATAGTTACACCAAGCTGAAGTACTGCACTTATCGCTTTTGTAATATATGAAATTTCTCCTAAGAATATATTTGTTCCCATATTATATAAAATAGCTATTCCTATACTTAAAAGTATAAATACTGGAACAATAAAAGAATCAAGCGCTATTTCAAGTACAAGTAAACATAGCATTGAAGCAATAATTACATATACTGTTGTTTCTTTAGATGATAAATCTCTTGTATCTAAAACAGTTGCTGTCATACCACTTATTTTACATTGTTTATCTGTCAGCTCTCTTAAATCTTCTACTGATTTCATTGTTTCATCTGATGATATTCCTTCTTTAAAAGTTACCATCATTATTGTAGAATTTCCCCTGTAAGCTTTCTCTTTTATTTCTTCTGAAAGCATTTCCTCTGGTATATTAGTACCAATAGCATCAGCTATACTAATAACTCTTGAAACATTATCCATTTTCTCTATCTTTTTTTCTAATTTTGATATGTCTTTTATTTTCATATCATCTATTATTACTATCGAAAATGCTCCCATATCAAAATCTTTAGATAAAATATTTTCCCCTTTTATTGTTTCAATGTCTTCTGGTAAGTAAATAAGTATATCGTAGTTTATTCTTGTTGACATCATACCTAAAACAGAAGGTATGATTAATAATAATGCTATAATTATTATTAATTTTCTTAATTTACATACTATCTTTCCGAATTTCTCCATTATAAACTCCTTTCATTATTGACTGATAGTCAGTAAAAGTATTATACTATCATTATGACCATTAGTCAATAGTAAGTTAAATTATTTCTGCGACAATAAAACAATTATTTTTACTTTATTGACCAAATGTACATTTTATGCAATAATAATTATTATAAGTGAGGTATATACTATGATAAAGAAAAAACCTGAAATTATTGAAAAAGATAAAGAAACAAGACTTTTAGATACAGCCTTTAAATTATTTACTGAAAAAGCAGCAGGAAATATATGTGGTTGTATTGGTTTTGTAAAAG